>JANXYE010000270.1 GCA_025350285.1 Chloroflexota bacterium | reverse complement strand
CAATCGAAACTTGCTACTCAGCTCGTCCTGCCATTGGTCGCCGAGATTCGCGGGGCAGACGACCAGGCAGCGTTCGAGGTCGCCGCGGAGCATCAACTCGCGAATGAGGAGCCCCGCCATTATCGTCTTACCGGCGCCGGGGTCGTCCGCAAGAAGCATGCGCAGCGGCCGCCTTGGGAGCATATCCTCGTACACAGCAGCGATCTGGTGGGGCAGCGGCTCGACGTTCGAGATGTGGACCGCCAAGAGCGGGTCGAAGAGGTACGCCAGGTGTATCCGGTCGGCTTCCGACGCGAGACGGAACAGACCGCCGTCGCCGTCGAAGGCCCAGGCGCGAGCGCCATCAACGAGCGTTAGCCCGGCCTGCTGGTCGCGGAAGAGCAGTTGCTGACCCAGGGCGCCGGTCTGGCCATCCCGATACACGACGGTGACGCTCGATGCCCCGTTCCACTTCACGCTGACGATCAACACCGGACCGCTGGAGTTGAGCCCGACAACGAGCGCTCCGACTGTCAGTTCTTCAAGGGCTGCCATCGTGGAACACTCCGCGGCTTGCGATCATACTCGTCACCCATCTCCTTCGCGAAGTCGCCAGATGTTGTCGCGGCTCGCTCGCGCCGCAATGCCACCCTTTGCGAGGATATCCGGCACCGGTCACCAATGCTCAAGCCGCCTCGCGCCGGGCGAATCCCGGGGAGGGACGTTGCGTGAAGCGGATTCGTACCTCGACGTTCCGCGTCGGTCACAAAGTCGCGACGGAAGCGCGCCGACGACAGCGACCCCAAGCATGGGTGAGCCAAGGGGGACAAGGTTCGTGCCGTGCTGGGCGCGATCCGCGCTCCGAAACGGTCAACTGGGGCGGACGACCTCGCCGGTTCGAACCGGCACCCGGCTCATCCCTCGATTACGAGTTCGAGCTGCTCTCCAGCATTCGAAAGTCCCCATCGTTCTGGCGCCATTCCAACGACTAAGAGCCTGTCTGTTTAATCCATAATTACGCACTTATGTTCACAACATGGGGGTCGTGAGTGTCAGCCCTCTCGCGAATCGAGGCCTTCTCGGCCCTTAGGTGAGATCGACCACGAACCGTCGTGTGGCGATTCCCACTAAACAGTCAGGCTCCTAACAGGGTGTTGATTTAAGCCCTCTATTTCGCCCGACTCGACAATAACACATCACTCAACGTGCGTTTCTGAACCTGTACGCGGGGCATAAATCTATGACAAATGAGTTTTTCAACACCCTGCTAGTGGCACCGTGATGGTGCGCCCATCGATCAGATCGACGCTCAGCGTAAATTCATCCAGCCGAGCGTCCTTGACTGCCTCTCCGATTTTAGCGGTACGGACCATTGCGCAGGAAGGCCGGCAGCGCTACAGCCCCTTCCACGCCTCCAGGCGCTTCATGCCCTCTTCGAGGCGGTCGTCCGGGGTGGTGACGCTGAGGCGGATGTAGCCTTCGCCGTTGACGCCGTAGCCGCGGCCGGGTGTGACGACGACGGAGGTGTCTTCGATCAGGCGGGCGGCATAATCGGCGCTGGTGACGCCGGCGGGGAGCTTTGCCCAGACGTAGAGCGAGGCCTTCGGGGTATCGACTTCGAGGCCAATGCGGCGGAGGACGGTGACCATCCGGTCGCGGCGGCGCTGGTAAATGGCGTTGTGCTCGTCGATGCAATCCTGGGGGCCGTAGACGGCTTCGATGGCCATCCGCTGGACGGCCTGGGGGATGCCGCTATCGATGTTCGACTTGACCCGGGCGAGGGCGTCGATCATCTGGGCGTTGCCGACAACCATGCCGATCCGCCAGCCAGTCATGTTGTAGATTTTGGACCAGGAGTTGAACTCGATGGCGACGTCTTTGGCGCCGGGGACCTGGAAGATGGACATGGGCTTGTAGCCATCGAAAGCGACATCGCAGTAGGGGTTGTCGTGGAGGATGGCGATGTCGTACTTCTTCGCGAAGGCGACGGCCTTTTCGAAGAAGGCGAAATCGGCGACGGCGCCGGTGGGGTTGTTGGGGTAGTTGAGCCAGAGGACCTTGGCCTTTTCGGCGATATCGGCGGGGATGGCGTCGAGGTTGGGCTTCCAGCCGGATTCGCGGGTGCAATCGAGCTTGTAGCTGGTGCCGCCGGCGAACATCGTGCCGACTTCGTAGACCGGGTAGCCGGGATCCGGCATGAGGGCGATATCGCCCGGGTCGATGAAGCAGAGGGCGATGTGGGCGATCCCCTCCTTCGAGCCGATGAGCGGGAGGGTCTCCTTCATGGGCTGGAACTTGACTTCGAAGCGGCGCTCGTACCAGTCGGAGATGGCCTGGCCGAGTTCGGGCAGACCTTCGGATTCGGGGTAGCGATGGTTCGCCGGGTCGTCGGCGGCGCGGTGGAGTTCGGCGAGGATGTTTGCCGGAGTCGGCAGGTCCGGGTCGCCGATGGCGAAGGTGACGATGTCGTGGCCTTCGGCGCGCTTGGCGGCGATTTTCTTGGAGATTTCGGCGAAAAGGTACGGCGGGAGCGATTCGACGCGCTTCGCGAGTTTCATGGGGCGTGTCCTGTGCGGGTAATGGTTGGAGGATAGTCGCGGGCGTGTTTGGGGTCGAAGCCTGCGAGCAATTGGCCGCCAAGAAGCCAAAACGCCAAGTTTCGAAAACGTGTTTGGGTCACGGGGACTCCAGAACCTTGGCCGCTTGGCCCCTTGGCGGCCAACCGCTCAGGCGTCAGCTCGGCCGTCATGGCTGGTTTCGGGTCGAAAGGACCGCTGCCGCCAAGATGCCAAGGAGCCAAGGTTCGCGAAACGCCCGCGGCGGCGCGTCGTAACTTCAAGACCTTGGCCGCTGGGCTTCTTGGCGGCCAACCGCTCAGGCGTTTAGTTCTGGCGGTGGCGCTGGCGAAAGCGCTTTTGGCTGCGAAGGGGCTGCTGGGTGAGCGGGATGATCGAGATGGTGCCATCCACTTCGAGGACGGCCATGAGGACTTCGGAGAGGTTGGCGATGCCGTGTTCGCGGACGGCCTGCAGGAGCTCGTCGATCTCGATGCCCTCCTTGCGCAGGTGGTCATGGAGGATCTTGCCATCTGAGACGAGGAGGACGGGCTTGCCTTCGACGAGGTTCGAGAAGAAGGGGATGTGCTCGCGGACGAAGGCGACTCCGTGGTTGACGGAGAGCAGGGCGGCGGCGGAGATCAGCCCACCGAGCAGCGAGGTGTCCGGGCCGACCATCGCGTTCTGGACGGCGTTGGCGATGAGGAGGATGACGACGAGGTCGAACGGCGCCATCTGTCCGATCTGGCGCTTGCCGGTGAGGCGGAAGCCGGCCACAAGGGCGACGTACACGATCGTCGTGCGGAGGACGATCTCCCACCAGTCGGTGCCGAGGTCGAACATCGGACGATCATGCGGGGGCGGGCGCGATGGGGGAAGCGGTGGCTAACGGCTTGTCTCCCAGGTGATGAGCAGCTCGCGGACGTTGGGGATCCAGCGAGGGACGAACCCTTCCGGCGAGGACGTGAAGAGGGCGTCGAAGTTGGCTTCGATGCGGGCGGGTGCGCCTGGCAGGGCCTCGGCGTTGGCGCTCTGGAGGGCGAGGGCGATGGCCTCATCGCGCGTCGGAGGGCGCTGGCGCGAACCGCGGAAGGGGTCCCGCAGGAGACGCACATCCGGCAGGATGCCGAGATCCCAGAGCACCGGGAGCAGCTCGCGGTGGGTGGGCACGCGCTCCTGGGGTTCGCCGTGGAGCAGCGCGAAGAGGGTGGCGGCGTGGTTCGGC
>JANXYE010000267.1 GCA_025350285.1 Chloroflexota bacterium | reverse complement strand
GTTAAACAGCGGGGGTTGCGTGGCTTCGCGGTCAGACATGGCGTGGGCCTCCCGGGATGTTCCGCCAAGTGTAACGCGCGCAGGTACGGCGGGAATACGGCCGCCACGTCTATTTCCCATCGGCCAGCCGCGCCGATTCCCGCACGGGACGCGTCTTTACCTTCGCTTCGGCCGGGGCGATCTACGGTTAAGTGCACGAGAACAGGAGGCCACTGGCCATGCGCGTGCTGGTAGTAGAAGACGAAGAGCCGATCGCGAACGCGATCGAACGGGGCCTTATCAAACTCGGATACGCCGTGGACGTCGCCTATGATGGCGCTGAGGCGATCGAGAAGGCGTCCGTCAACAACTACGATGTGGTCTGTCTGGACCTCAATCTGCCAAAGCTCGACGGCACCGAAGTCTGCCGCCGGCTGCGCGCCGATCGTTTCGCCGGTGGCATCATTATGTTGACCGCCCGCAGCGCCATCCGGGATCGCGTCGAGGGCCTCGACAAGGGCGCGGACGACTATCTCGTGAAGCCCTTTGCGTTTAGCGAACTGGCCGCACGCATTCGCGCCATTACACGCCGCGAGGGGAGCCTCCGCGAGCCCGTTATCACCACCCGGGGCCTCGAACTCGACCCAAATACGAACCGCGCCCGGCGCGATGGCCGCGACATTCACCTCACCCCGAAAGAGTTTTCGTTGGTGTACTACCTGGCCCGCAACGAGGGCCGCGCAGTACCCCAGGAAGAGCTCCTCGAACACATCTGGGATGAGCACGCGAACCCCTTCACCCAGACCGTCAAAGTGCACATGAACAACCTGCGCCGCAAACTCAACGAAGGGTTCGAGGAACAGCTCATTGAAACCATCCGTGGCAAGGGTTACGTCCTCTAGCGTGCGCATGCCACCATTCACGCAGACGGTTCGTTTCAAGCTCACGGTCTGGTACTCCAGCCTGCTTCTCGTCTTCGGCATGGCCTTCGTCGTGGCCCTCAACCTCGCTGTGCGCCTCGATCGCCCGAATCTGGTCTCCATCGATGCGCTCCGGAACGGCGAGGTCGAAGTCCAGGTTGTCCGCACGGGGCCCGGGCAGGCCCTTCTCGGTCCGGTGACGCTGACCTTCAAGGACGCCGAGAATCAGATCTACGAACAGAACCTGCAGAACCTCCGCACGTGGTCGATTTTCGCCGTCTTCGGGCTCGCCGTCGCCTCCGGCGTCGGCGGCTACGTGCTCTCTGGGATGATGCTCCGGCCCGTACGCGACATTCAGCAGGTAGCCTCCGAGATTGGCGCCACGAACCTCAACCGCCGTATCAATCACCAGGGCCCAGAGGACGAATTGAAGGCCCTCGCCGACACCTTCGACTCAATGATCGACCGGCTCGAGCGCTCTTTTGAACAGCAACGCCAGTTCGTCCAGGACGCCTCCCACGAGCTGCGCACGCCCCTCGCCGCAATCCGGACGAACATCGAAGTGGCGGAAATGGACGCCGAAATAAGCCAGGAGGACTACCGCTACCTGTTCGACACCGTAAAGACGCAGACCGAGCGCCTCACCCGTCTGAGCGAAGACCTGCTCCTGCTTTCAACGACCGAAGGCGAATCCATCGAACTGGAACCGGTATCGGTGTTCGAGGTCGCCAACGAAGTCGTCCGCCAACTGGGCCCTATCGCCGCCAGCAAGCAGATGGCCCTGCGCGTCGAAGGGGACGGCGAACTCGAAGCCATGGCCAGCCCCGATTTGTTCTACCGCGCGCTCTTTAACCTGGCTGAGAACGCGACCAAGTACGCCGGTGAAGGCGCCAGCGTGACCATCCGCGCCGAACGCTCGGCCGGCGCCGCGAGCGTGACCGTCAAAGACAACGGCGCCGGCATTCCAGCTGAGGATCTTTCGCGCATCTTCGACCGCTTCTACCGTGTCGATAAGGGCCGCGGCCGCCGCCAGGGCGGCACCGGCCTGGGCCTCTCCATCGTCAAGGAACTCATCGTCGGCATGGGCGGCTCGGTGACCGTCGAGTCGGCCGAGGGGGTCGGCACGACCTTCATCATCCGCCTGAAGGTGGAAGAACCAGTCGCTCGCACGCCCTTGCGGTCCGGTTCGCGGCCCGTCCCGGCCAGTTGAGCGGGCCTACGGTTTCGGTTCCTCGCGCGGCGTGAAGAAGTTCCCGCCCTGGAGCGCCTGCTTGAACGACGACTCCATCGCCTGCGAGGCGTCGCCCAGCGACCAGCGGACCGGCGCCTGGAGCTCCCGCAGCGCCTCTGGCTTGTTGTAGAGCGTGATTTTGTAGCCCGATGCGCCGATCACCTGTCCGTTCAGCCAGTCGGACTCTGTGCTCGCGATGTACGCGACGGGGATAGCGATGTTGTCCGGCGAGCGCTCAGGGTCCTCGGTGTTCGAGACTCCGAGGTTTCGGCGCCGGTCCTCCGGGATGCTCTCGGTCATCCTCGGTGCCGCGCCGGGCGCAATCGCGTTCGACGTCACCACGTAGCGCGCGAGGGCATTCGCACAGGAATACGTGAAACCAACGATGCCCATCTTCGCGGCCGCATAGTTCGGCTGCCCCGGCGCCCCGAAGAGGCCAGAGCCAGAGGTGAAGTTGATGAGCCGGTAG
>JANXYE010000242.1 GCA_025350285.1 Chloroflexota bacterium | reverse complement strand
CGGCGAGTGGGCCGCCGTCGCCGAAAAAGCGCGCGCCGTCCTCGCGATTGACGACGGAAACGAGGACGCGCGGGCCTTTCAGAGGATGGCCGAAGCCAACCGGGTTGCGCCTCCCGCGAGTAGCGGCTCCTCCCCGGCAGGCGCGGACGCGCCTGCGGACTCGTCCGCCGCCACGCGCATCCTGCCCGCCTCGTTCGCCGGCGGACGTTATTCCGTACACGGCTTCCTGGGAGAGGGCGGGTCGAAGAAGGTCTACCTCGCCCACGACACTCGCCTCGACCGCGATGTCGCGCTCGCCGTGGTCGAAGGACTCGATGGTGACGCCCTCGAACGGGTGCGGCGTGAAGCGCAGTCCGTGGCCCGGCTTGGCGACCACCCGAACATCGTCTCGGTGTTCGATACCGGCGAAGACGGGGAGGTCCTCTACACGGTCTACCAGTACATGGCCGGCGGTGCCCTCGCCGACCGGATCGCGGCCGCCGCAGACCACCGTCTGGCGTTCGAAGACGCCGTGCGTTACGCCGCGCAGGTCTGCGCCGCCCTGGCCTTCGCCCACGGCAAGGGCGTTATCCACCGCGACCTCAAGCCCGCGAACGTTTTCCTGGACGACGACGATACGGCCAAGCTGGGCGACTTCGGCCTCGCCGCGGCCAGCGACCGCACGCGCCTCACGCAGCACGGAACGTTCCTCGGGACGGCCACCTACATGGCCCCGGAACAGGCCATGGGCCAGCCGCCCGACCCTCGGAGCGACCTCTACTCACTCGGTTGCGTGCTCTACGAGATGATCACCGGCCGCCCACCGTTCGTCGGGGACGATACGGTCGCGATCGTCACGCAGCATCTCAACACGCCGCCGATAGCGCCTGCCTGGCACCGGCCCGGTGTGCCCCCGGCGTTGGAAGCGCTCGTCCTCTCGCTGCTGGACAAGGACCCCGCGAAACGCCCGCAGACAGCGTCCGAGGTTCGGCGCGCGCTCGCCCTCACCCCCAGCCCCTCGCCCGACTTCGTGGGAGAGGGGAGCACGGGAGGGGCCGCTGGCGCCGCGCCCCAGGACCCTATTTACCGGCAGACGTTTGTGGGGCGCGAAGCGGAGCTGCGGCAGATGCAGGCCGCGTTCGATGGCGCGCTCTCGGGCGCCGGGGCGTTGGTCATGGTCGTTGGCGAGCCGGGCATCGGGAAGACCAGCGTCTGCGAGCAGTTGGCCACCTATGCGGCGATGCGCGGCGGGCGGACCCTGCGCGGACACTGCTACGAAGAAGGCTCGCTCAGCCTGCCCTACCTGCCCTTCGTCGAGGCGCTGCGCACGTACGTGCTCGACCGCGACCCGGAGGCCCTGCGGTCGGAGCTGGGGAGCAACGCGCCGTACGTCGCGCGCATCGTGAGCGAAGTGCGCGACAAGCTCGCGGTCGAGCCCCCCGCGAGCGGCGACCCCGACGACGACCGCTGGCGCTTACTCCAGGGCGTCGCCACCTTCCTCCGCAACGCGGCGAACGTGCAGCCGCTGGTGATCGTGCTGGAGGACCTGCACTGGGCGGACAAGGGCACGCTCGATGTCCTCACGCATATCGCCCGCGGCCTCGAAGGCGCCCGGCTGGTCATCATCGGCACCTACCGGGATGTGGAGGTGGACCGTTCGCACCCGCTTTCGAGCGCGCTGGCGGAGTTGCGGCGAAGCGCGAACTTCAGCCGCGTCACCCTTCGCGGGTTGGGCGCCCCGGACGTGCAGAAGATGCTCGCGAACATCGCCGGGCGCGATGTGCCCTGGGCGCTGGCCGAGCAGGTCCACCGCCAGACGGAGGGGAACCCGCTCTTCGTCCAGGAAGTGCTCCGTTATCTCGTGGAAGAGGGCTTCCTCCAGCGCAACACGAGCGGCCAACTCCACCGCCCGAACAGCGAGATATCTCTCGCCATGCAGATCCCTGAGGGCCTGCGCGACGTCATTGGTAAGCGCCTCTCGCGCCTGAGTCCGGAGACCAACAAGGTCCTCGCCGTCGCCGCCGTCATCGGCCGCGACTTCCGCCTGGATGTCCTGCAAGACGTGGCCGGGGTGACGGAGGAGGAGCTTTACGCGGCGCTGGAGGAGGCGAGCGGCAAGGGCGTGATCGAAGAGCGCCGGCAGCAGGGCACGCTCGCCTACCGCTTCACCCACGCCTTCCTCCGCCAGACGCTCTACGAAGAGATCTTCACGCCGCGGCGCATCCGCACCCACCAGCAGGTGGCGCGGGCGATGGAAGCCCGCTATGCGAGCCGAGTCGCCGAACACGCCGCCGAGCTGGCCGAGCACTTCGCCCAATCGACGGATGGGGACGATCTGGAGAAGGCGGTGCACTACGGCGAGCTGGCGGCCCAGCGGGCGATGGGCGTGTACGCCTACGCCGAGGCGGCGAGACTGCTCGAAGCGGCTCTG
>JANXYE010000185.1 GCA_025350285.1 Chloroflexota bacterium | reverse complement strand
TCGTGCTCTTGCCGGTATTCATACGAGCCTCCGCGTCGGGCTCGCCAATAATACGGAAGCGGACGGGAAGGCGCATTTGCCGTTCGAGCCGGGGGCGTAGGTGCGCTCCGGAGCGCCCTCGGTCACCCGGCGTTGCCGTACAGGGCCTCCCTCAGGTCCACCGCGAGGTTCGTCCCGTCCAACCGCACGTGGCGGGTGTTGAACCCAGCGGCGACCACCGAGAGCGCGAGGTCTCGCGCCCGCACATCGGCGGGGATGACGAAGCCGGCCGTACCGCCGGCATCGGTGTGCGCGGTTGAGACCGTGTGGTGCTTCGCATCGAGGACGGTGACCTGGGCGCCCGCGATTGGTGGCCACTCGCCCGTCGTGCCGGCGTCGTTGTCCACGACCGTGACGCGCCCGGTGCGGCCGTCGTGCGCGACCTCGATTTCGATGGCCACGTCGCGCAGATAGATGAACGGCTCCGTGGTGACCGCCGCCATGCCGTTGCGCTCGGGGATGCGCGCCGGGTTCGCTTCGAGCGAGACATCCTGGTCGGCCATCCCGTGGTCGGTGGTGATGATGAAGAGCGTGTCTTCGAAGCAATCCACCCCTTCGAGGGTGCGCAGGATGTGGCCGATGCGCGTATCCGTTTCGTCGAGTGCGGCCCGCGCGCCTTCGTGGTGGGGGCCGTAGTCGTGTGCCGCGGCGTCCGGCTGGCTGAATTCGTGGTAGATGAACTTCGGTTTGGCGTGCGCTGGATCGGTGAAGAGCAAGCGCGCCTGGGCGAGGCCGCGGTTGTCGATTTCGCCCATCATGCGGTGGCCGAAGTCCTCCAGTTCGTCCTTCCAGCGCGGATTGATTTCGTGCTGAGTCTCGTGCGTCAGTTCGATGAGCGCCTGCTTGTCGCCGACGATGCGACGTTCGAGGGTGGCGTGGTCGGCCCCGCGGGTGCATGGCTCGATGATGGACGCCGTCAGGGCGCCAGCGAACGCCCCATCCCACTCGCCGTAGACACGATGGAACGCTTCGAAGAGCGTCTCCACCTCGGGGCTGAGGAACCTGGCGGTATCGAACTGCTGGCCCTGTGGCGAAACCGTCTCCCGTTCGGCCCGCAGGTAGTAGCTCGGGTTGACGATGTCGTGGTGGCCGCCCCAGCAGCCCGTGCCAATGGCGTTGTGGCTCGGCCAGGTGATGCTCGGGAAGTTGGTGATGCTGCCGTGTTCGAGAAGTGTGCCGCGGCTGATGAGCCGCCGCAGGTTCGGGATCGAGTGCTCGTCGCTTTCCAACCGGTGCACCAGCTCCGTGTGCGATTGGCCGTCGAGGAGAAGGAGGTAGACGCGTTCGGGGCGCTCCCCGGCGTCATCGACCACCTCCGTGAGCACGTGGCCGTCCTGGCGCTTGAGGTACACGCCGGGTTCGAACCCCTGTTCCGAACACATACGGCCGGTCACGTCGCGGCCGTCGATGAAGGGGAAGCCCATAATGTGCGCGATCGTTGGGGCGATATCGATCTGGCGAGCCATGGCGGCGACCCGGCGGCCGTGTTTCGCGCCCGGGCCGCTGAAGATGAGCGGCGAGCGCGACTGCACGACATCGAGGTTGCCATGCTGGCCGGGCGAGAGGCCAAACGCGAACGCCTCCGCGTTGACCACGAGGTCGGGCGCGTTCGGGTTGTCGAAGAGCTGCGAGAGCCGCTCGTAGGCGTACGGGTAGGTCACGGCATCGTGGGGGATGAAGGAACCGGGGCGGTCGTTCGGGCCGGCCTCCGATGCCGCGAGTTCGGCCTCGTACGTAGGGAGCGCGAATGGGTCCTGGTTCGCGAGCGGATTCTGTCCAAGGACTTCGAGGACCGGATATTCGTACCCGCCGTCCGGCGCGTACTCGCGCACCCAGCGGACCATGCCGCGTCGCGCCCAGGCCTCGTACGCGCTCGTCCCATCGGCAGCGACTCGTAGGGTCGCGACGAAGTCGGTCCAGGCGGCGCCTTCGTCGGTGGTGAGGAGCTGAAGGATGGCGCGGTTGCCGGACTCTTCCTGGTTCGGGTCCAGCCCCTGGCCGCCGGGGCGTTCGGGGCCAACGTTCGCGGCGGACATCTCGTCACTCCGTCCGCGATGCGCGGCGCCCGCGATCCTATCACCGGTTGGCTAACAATCCGTGGCCAGCCCTCGGGGTGAGCGGGCATCGGCCGCTGCTCCCTATCCGTCGCGGTGCTGATACGAACGGGAGTCCAGGCCGGTAGCTAACGGCCGATGGCCAACGGCCGCCTCAAACGGGCTGAACCTCAGCATCCGAGCCCCGGCCCCGCAGCCGCTTCCAGAACCTGCCGAAGTCGTTTTGTTCGAAGGCGACGAGCAGTTGGCTGGCGATGCCGATGCTGGAATACGTCCCGGAGATGACGCCGATGAGCAGCACGAGGAGGAAGTTTTGGATCGTCGATCCACCGATAAGGAGCATCGCGACCACCGTTAGGACGACCACGAGCGAGGTGTTGATCGAGCGAGCGAGGGTTTGCGTCATGCTCGCGTTGACCGCTTCCTCGAACGGGATGTACGGGTCATGGAGGATGGTCTCCCGGATACGGTCGTAGACGACGATCGTGTCATGCACGGAGAAGCCGATAATCGTGAGGATTGCCGTGATGAATGCGGTGTCCACCTCGGTCCCGCGCACTTCGCCGAGAATGGCGAACACACCGAGCACGATGAACGCGTCGTGAAGGACGGCGATGATCGCCGAAGCGCCGTAGAGGTAGGGGCGGGGCAGCTTCCGGAAAGAGATGGAGATGTAGATGAGGATGGCGACCGCGGCCGCGATAACGGCGAAGGTTGCGTTCCGTCCGATCTCCGATGAGACCGTGGACGACACGGTGGAGAAGTCTTTGCGGTTGACGCCGGTGCAGGCTTCGCCCTCGCCCGGGGTGCCAAACTTCTGGCAGAGGGCGGACTGGATGCGGTCGATCTCCCCGGAGACCGTTGGTACGGGTCCAGTGTCGGTGGAGGTTTCGGGCGGGGCGCCCTGGAGCTCGCTGGTACGGACCAGAAAGGTGTTCGAGCCTGCTCCCTGGATGCGCGCTTCACTGTGACCAAGCGTGCTCAGCTCGTCGCGCAGGGCTTGTTGGCTTACGGTTTTGTCGCTGAACTCGAACGTGAAGGACGAGCCGGAGGTGAACTCGATGCCCGGCTGCAGGCCCCAGATCCCGAGGCAGACGGCGGCGATGACAAAGAGCACTCCAGAAACCGCAATGTAGTACCAGCGCTTGCCGGCGAAGTCGATCATCAGTTCGTCCCTTCCCTGGGCAAGGCGGTTTTCGTCCGCGGGGCGGTTGCGGCTTTCGTCTCTTCGGCGTTGAAGAGCCAGTGGTTCTTGGCCAGCGGCGACCCGACGATCATCTTCAGGAACGTCCGCGTGACGATGATGGCCGAGAACATCGAGATGAGCACGCCGATTGCCAACGTGAGCGCGAAGCCCTTCACCAGGTTCGCTCCGAACTGGTTGCCGAACCAGTACAGGATGAGACAGGTGATCAGGGTCGAGACGTTCGAGTCGCGGATGGAACTCCAGGCGCGGTGGAAGCCGAGGTCGATCGCCCGGTTCAGGGTGTGGCCGGCCCGTAGCTCTTCCTTCATTCGTTCGAAGATCAGGATGTTCGCATCGACCGCCATACCGACGGAGAGGATGAACGCCGCGATCCCGGAGAGCGTGAGCGTCACCGGCCAGAGCTTGAAGACCGTGAGCGTGAGGGCCGTGTACACGGTGAGGGCCAGGGCGGCGAGCAGGCCCGGCAGCCGGTAGTAGAGAATCATGAAGAGCGCGACCGCGAGCAGCCCGATTTCGCCGGCGTGGACGGAGGCCGCCACGGAGTCTTCGCCGAGCGTCGCCGACACTTCGTTCGCCTGGATGACCTTCAGTGGTACCGGCAGGGCGCCGCTGTTCAGCAGGTCTGAAAGGTCCTTCGCGTCGCTGAATGTCGTTTGCCCCGTGATGACGCCGCGGTCCGTGATCACGCCGTTCACGGTCGCTTGCGAAATCGTCGCGCCATCGAGCGTGACGATGAGGAAGCGGCGCGGGTCGCCGTCTGCGTAGCGCACGGCGTTGTTCGTGATCTGTTCGAGCAGCTTCGAACCGTCGCCAGTCGTCTGGAATTCAACCACGTTGAGGGTGCCCTGGCGGTTCGGAATCGTGTTGCTTTGCAGGTGCGTGCCGGTCATTGCCGTACAGCCGGCCGGGATGCCGACATCCTTCGGCTGCGGGAGGCAGGCCGCTGCGCTGGTAACGCTCGTATCGAGCGATCCGGTTGCGGGGACGACTTCGTTCAGGTCGTTCACAACCATGAACTTCAGTGCAGCCGTCTTTCCGACCTGGTCCTGCGCTTGCTGGAGCGTGACGCCGGGGATCTGGACGATGATCCGGTTGCCGTTCGCCTTCGTGACTTCTGCTTCGCTGACCCCGAGTTTATTGACGCGACGCTCGATGACGCGCTTGGCGCCGTCGATTGCGTCGTTCACCTTGCCCGTGAATTCCGGCGGGGGGTCGGCCTGGAGGGCGAGGTAGGCGCCGCCGCGAAGGTCGAGCCCGAGGCGCATCGTTTCGCGTTGCCAATCGCCGATCTTGATGCCGCGCCCCTGCGGCCAGAAATCGCCCGGCAGGTAGCGGCCAGGGTCGCTGGGGAAGATGGCGACGACCGAAAAGGCCGTCAGGAGCATGACGATGACGAAGATGACGACTGTCTGTGTACTACGCACTCGGCTGGGTAGCCTCCTGTGGAGGGGTCGATTCGGGGACGTCTTCGAGGGTCGTCAGGCGGCGGGAGATAGCATCTGTGACAGCTCGCACGCGCACGCCTGGCGCGATTTCGAGGACGATTTCGGTTGGCCCATCGGCTGGTTGGATGATGTCCCTCACTTCGCCGATGAGCCCGCCAACGGTGACCACCTCATCGCCAATCTGGAGCGCGCGGACGGCTTTTCGCTGGTCCTTCTGATTCTTGAGGACGGGCCGCAGGAGGATGAAATAGAACGCCAGAACCGCCGCCACGGTATAGAAGATGACGCTCCACATGACTGCCATTTCAAGGATCTCCTGCCTGGCCGTCGGCCGATTGCGCGGCTTCCGCGCGCAGGCTTGCCAGGATTTCGTGGGCCAGCGCCATGGCCTCCGGGGTATTGCGAACCGTCCCTTGCAATTGGGCTCGGCGAACCGATGTTAGGACGGCTCCCAACAATCGTCCACTCTCCAGGTCAAGAGTGGTGATGAGATCCTCACCGGTGATCAGTGGTGGTTCGCCGGTCTGGGAGACGGCCCAGGCCCGCGCGAGGACGTAGTTCAGGAAGCCCGTGTGCCGCCGGAAGTTCTCGCGCGTGTAGCGCGGCCCCATCGTCGACCAGCCGTCGGCAAGGTTCACGAGGAGCAACGGAAGGACGTACCCGTCGAGGTCGCCAATGAAACGCCGCACGGCGTGGTCCGTTGGCGGCCACGTTTTGATGAGTTCGCCCGGGCGCAGGTGGTAGCGCACCATCCGCGCGACGAAATCTGTCGCGGCTGGCCCGAAGCCGATAGCGGGGAGCCGCTCACGCAGGATCTCGGCGCCGCGCGGGCCGTGGCGCGGGAACTTGAGGGCGCCATCCCGAACGATCGCTGTGTCCGGCTTGGCCAGGTCGTGCACGAGCGTGCTGAGCCGTATCAGCGAGAGGAGCGGGATGCCCTCGATTTGGCGGTCGAGCTCGGCATCGATGGCGAACCAGCCGAGCACCGCGCGCAGTTCATCCGCATGGTCACCTTCGCCGATCCCGGCTTCGAGGGCGCGGACGGCGGCAAGATTATGGCCGAGCACGTCGTAATAGTGGCGTTCTGGCTGTGTGAAGCCACGGCCGGCCTCCAGTTCCGGGATGATCGCCGTGAGGCGGCGCTCTTCATCGAGCACGCGCAAGGCATCGTGCGCACCCCGGGTCGAAAGAGCGTCCAGCAACTCCGCGCGATCGTTCATCAGGCCCGGGGGTGGGCCTTGTCGTATTCGGCGCGCTTCTGGCTTGTCGTGAGCTGGGTATAAATTTGGGTGGTGGAGATGCTGGCGTGGCCGAGAGCGTCCTGAACGTTACGCAGCGGCATCCCCCCGGAAAGCATATGGGTGGCGTAGGTGTGACGGAGGGTGTGCGGCGTGATCGTCTTATCGAGCTTCGCCTCTTTGGCGTAGTTCTTGAGGATCAGCCAGAACCCCTGGCGCGTCAGCCGTTCGCCCCGGCGGTTCACGAAGAGGGCGGCTTCCCGGCGGTTGCGTACGAGCCGCGGCCGTACCTTGAAGAGGTACTGGCGCAGTTCATCCACGGGGCGCTGGGGCAGCGGGAGGATGCGTTCACGTTCGCCCTTGCCGGTGCAGCGCACGGTCACCGGGTCGCTTTCGAGGGCGATATCGGTGATATCCAGGGTGACCAATTCCGTCACGCGGAGGCCGGTCGCGTAGAGCACCTCGAGCATCGCTTTATCGCGCTGGGCCTCCGGCGTGTTGCGGCGGGCGGGCTGCTCCAGCAACTCGTCCACTTCTTCCACGGTCAGGGCGCGGGGCAACGTCTTCCCCACCTGGGGGGACTTCAGATGCTCGGTTGGGTCGCTGCTGATCTGGCCTTCGTTTGCAAGAAAGCCGAAGAACGACTTCACGGCCGCGACCTTGCGGGCCACGGTCGCGTCCTTATAAGAACGTGCCCGCATGTCTTCGAGGAACCCGACCACGCACGCCCCGACCACGCTATCCCACGTGATCGAGCTGTTGCCGGCGCGGGCGAACTTATCGAATTGTGCCAGGTCGTTGCGGTAGGCCGATATTGTGTTTTGTGATGCGTTCTTCTCAACCGTAAGGAAATTCAAAAACTGGGCGATGCTTTCGTCCATTGCGTCGCTCACCTCGAATCTGGGGCACGTGGACTTGCTCGGGTGGGCGCTATGATAGGCACCCCCCGGCGGGAGTGTCCACCGCTTAGTGTGAAGATGCGGTCACCCGGAGAAACACAGAACGCGATGCTCAGCGGAGTAGCGGCGTCGTGTTAACGGGGGCTTATGGTCAAGTCCGCTATTCGCGCTGAGCGCTTGGTGCCGTCACGACATTTGCGAACGGGATGCAAGCTCGCGCGACCTCCCTGGACGGGGATGTCACATCCAGGCAGGTATGTAACCGTTAGAGCCAGAGCCCACCGGCTTGAGACATGCCCCGGCGAAGCCCGAATCCCGCCACCTTGCGGGCGGGGGCGAAGCCAAGGCCAATGGCCAGGCGCTCCGAAGGCACGTTGTCGGCGGCGCAAGTCCATGCCGGAAAGAAATGTCGCCGCACGCACTCTTCGATGAAGACCTGGCCCACAATCGTGCCCAGGAGGCGCTCGCGATAGGCCGGAGCCGTCCCGATCTCGATCTCGATCTCGCGGCCGGGGCCGCGCTCCTGGACGGCACAGGCGGCGCAGAACGCGACTGGCTGGCCGTCCCTGAGCAAGGCGAACCCGAACGACCGCCGGGAGAATTCGGCTGGGCCGCCGAAGATATCGATCACCCAGGGGTCGAGCCCTGCGTCGAACCTGGCGGCGATCGCCGCATCAATGGGCGCGAGGATCAGGCCGGGGGGCAGTGGCGGGGCCGGGGCCGCGGCGGCCGGGCGATAGTGAAACTCCGTCCGCCAGCGCTTGCTCGCGAAGTGGCCGGAAAGCAGACGTTCCCATTCGCGGGATGGCGCCCACAGGGCGGTCCCCACCTCGGGCACGCGGCTGAGGAGTTGCGGTACGGCATCGGCGGCGAACGCTTCGTCCGGCTGACCGAGGGCGAACCAGAAGCCGGTCAGATTGCAGACGACCGCACTCGCCGGGACCGCCGCCCGATCCACGAGTACGAATCCCGGCAGTGAGCCTTCGAGGACGGCGTGGACGAACGCCATGTGACCGGCGACCGCCGGCGGAGGTACGAGGGCCAGAATCGCATCGAACCGGGCGGGGGCGAGTTCTTCGATGGAGACGAGAATGGTTGACCGCCGCGTCAGGCGCGACTGGCGGCGCGGTCAGCTTTGGCCGACGTCCCCGGCCTCGCGAGCTTCGCAGGGGCGGACGGCCATCTCAAGGTCTGTGTTCGACGGCCTAACGGTGGTCACCGTCGCGAGGGCGATGGACCGCGGTTGGCCCGCATCCGCCCCGTCACGGAAGGCGAGGCTCAGAAGAGGTAGCGTGGCGACCAGCAGCGAGAATCCCGCGACGAAAGCAAGGATCGTTTTGCGCATGGCTGCACCTCCGGCCTCCCCCAAGTGTAGGGCCGCCTGAGGCGCTTTGCCAGTACCATTCCCGGCGGTGGCCGTCCAGCGCCCGCTGAGGAACGACGGCGGTTCGTCTTTACCTCGCGTGAAAATTGGCCGATCAGCCAGTGGAGCGGCCAGATTCGAGCCGTTCAGATGACAACGATAGTCAACACACGAATGATGGCGATGTGCTTGCGCCCATGATCGGCCAAACCTAACATCGCGCGGCGGCGTACTGACTAAGTAACACCGGCAGTACTTTCAACGGAGCCACCCGTGGGCAGGTACCTCCTCAAACGATTCTTCTTCGCACTGCTCGTGCTTTTCGCGGTGAGCGTGATTGTTTTCGGCGCCGTCCGGCTCACGCCCGGGGACGTCTGCAAGATCGTGCTCAGCACACCGGACGTGGACAAGCAGCAGTGCGATGCCATCCGCTCGGAACTCGGCCTTGATGAGCCCGTCGTCACGCAGTACTTCAAGTACATCGGCCACGTCCTCACCGGCGACTTCGGGACGGCCTTCATCTCCAAGCGGGACGTTTGGAGCGAGATATCCACCCGCATTCCACTGACGCTCGAATTGACGGTCCTGAGCACCCTCTTCGCGCTCACCCTGGCGATCCCCATTGGGATCTTTTCGGCGCTCCGCCAGGACACGCCGCTGGACTACGTCTTGCGCTTCCTGACGATCGGCTGGCTCAGCCTCCCGGGCTTCTGGCTGGGGACG
>JANXYE010000167.1 GCA_025350285.1 Chloroflexota bacterium | reverse complement strand
GTTGACGCGAAGGAGCCAAGACGCCAGGGCGGACGATTGCTTGTCTGGAGACAGAAGCTTCGACCGTAATCCTGCGTAAATCTCATCATCGTCCGCCTGGCATCTGACGAACTTGGCGGCCAAAATCCTGGACGCCTTAGCGGCCGGTGCTGCCGTGGCCGCCAGCGCCGCGCAGGGTTTCATCGAGTTCTGGCGCCTCTTCCAAGGAGACCTCGGCCAGGCTGGTGATGACGAGCTGGGCGATGCGGTCGCCGTCACCGATGGTGTACTCCACCTCCGGGCTGGTCGTGTAGAGCGCGACCATCAGCTCGCCACGATAGTCAGAATCAAGGGTGCCGAAGGTGCAGAGGACGCCAAGCCGGGCGAGGCCGCTGCGCGGGCGGAGTTGGGCGTCCAGACCGCGCGGGACGGCCATCGCGATGCCCGTGGGGACGAGCGTCGGTCTCTGGCTGAGGACGACCCGGACCTGGCCCAGGCAGGCGTAGAGGTCATACCCGGAGGCGCCGTCCGTGGCGCGGTAGGGCATAAGCGCGCCGGGCCGGAGGAGGCGGACGCGAACCGTCTCAGCCGCCATCAGCGGAAGAGGTCCCGTTCGCTCTCGCGGAGGACGATCTTCATCGTGGCCTCGTCGTCGGGCTCCCAGACGTGGCCGCGAATGACAGCAACCGGGACGCGGCTGATGTTGCCCTTGACCAGCTCCGCGGCGCCCGCGAGTTCATCGGCGGTACAAAGCACCTGGACGCGGAACTCGTGGCCGTGCGGATCGACCTGGCCGATGTAGCTGTACACGGGATTCATGCCGGCGATACCGATGGCGATATCCGTCTGGCCCTCGCGCCACGGCCGCCCAAAGGTATCCGAGACGATGACGACGACATCGAGCCCACGCGCTTTGAAAGCTGCGCGCATCCCCCTCGCACTTGCGTCAGAGTCGTTCGGGAGGAGGACGGCGAGGCCATGCCCTCCCGAACTCGACTGATCGACGCCGCTGTTGGCGCAGACGAAGCCGTGATGTGTCTCGGTGATGAGCACGGGGCCAACCTGGCGGACGACGCGCTTCGCCTCCCGGAGGACGAGTTCGATGACCTCCGGCGGCTTGTCCCACTTCTCCGCGTACTGGCGGGCGAAGGGCGAGACTTCGATGGTCGCGAGATCGACGACCTGGCCCTCGGCCTTGGAGACGATCTTTGAGGTGACGACGACGACATCGCCGCTCGCGATGGGGGTGCCAGCGGCGGCGGCGGCATCGAGGATCATCGCCGGGAGATCTGCCCCACGGGCAATCTCCGGCAAGCCCGGTACGGGAAAGATCTGCAATCCGGCCATCAGCGGCCTCCTTCTGGGGATGCGGCGAAGCCTAGCAGGGTGTTGATAAAGGCCCCAATTTTTGTCCAACTCGACAATAACGAATGACGCATCGTGATCTCTGAACCTGGCGTCCATCCGCCCAACCATGACGGCTTGCATTTTTCAACACCCTGCTAGAGGCCGACGAGGCGGATGCTCGTCTGGGTCTTGTGCTTGCGGTTGAGATTGATGAGGAGCGAGGTGAGCATCTCGACGTAGCGGCTCTGGGAGGGCCCACCCGCGTCGATCCCGCGTACGCCCGTGATCTGGTTGGCGAGTCCGATGACAACCTGCTTGGCTTCGACATCACGCCCACAAACGAGGATATCCGCTTCGATGGCGTGGTCGAGGTGCTGGAGTTCCTCGGCGCTCATGTTCTGGAAGGCGGAGACGACGCGGCTGCCCGGCAGCTGTTGGATCGCCTCCTGGAGGGCGCTGTTGCCGGCCACGTTGAGGGCCACGGCGCCCACGCCCTGCTGAAACTCGAGCGGAGCAACCACGTTGCAGACGATCTTCCCATCAAGTTGAGCGACGAGCGCTTCGAGCGTCGCCTGCTGACCGCTGTAGGGAAAGGTGAGGAAAACGACATCGGCCTCGGCCAGGACATCCGCGTTAGCGCCTCCGCTCGTGGTCGCGCCGGGGACGGCTTCGCGCACCTTCTGAGCGCCTTCCTCGCCGCGCTCGGTGGAGCGCGAACCGATGGCGATTTCGTGGCCGGCGGCGGCCATCCGCATCGCGATGCCAAGACCTTCGGGGCCGGTGCCGCCGACGAACGCAAGCTTCATGGGACCAGTCCTGAGTTCAAAGTTCTGGGTGCGGCATGCAAAGCGCGCCGCACCGGTAGGGGATGCTACCAGACGGGCGGCTCAATCGCCGCGCGCCCGATCCGCCGCGTTGGGCTACCGTACTCCGCGAACGAGAGCCGAGGAGTGCAGGATGAGCTGGGAGCCAGAACTCGAGGAACTGCGGCGGCGCGAAGCGTTCGCCCGGGAGCTGGGCGGTGCGGAGCGGGTGCGGCGCCAGCACGACGGTGGGCGGCTCACCGTGCGCGAACGGATCGCTGGGCTGATTGACCCCGGCAGCTTCCACGAGGTGGGGGCGATTGCCGGCAAGGCCGAATATGGCGACCAGGGAGAATTGAAGGGATTCACCGCTTCGAACTGCGTGATGGGGCGGGCCGCGGTGGATGGCCGGCCAGTCGTCGTGGTTGGCGACGATTTCACGATCCGGGGCGGGTCGGCGGACGCGACGATCCGGGAGAAGCCGTTAATGGCCGAGCGGATGGCGCACGATCTCCGGCTCCCAATCGTCCGGATTATCGAGGGTTCTGGCGGTGGCGGCTCCGTGAAAACAATCGAGACCACGGGCAGGGCGAACCTGCCGGGCGGCGTCGGCGGGACGATGGGCAACCACTACATGCTCAACAACCTGAGCATTGTTCCGGTGGTGG
>JANXYE010000093.1 GCA_025350285.1 Chloroflexota bacterium | reverse complement strand
GCAAGATTCCCTCCGACCCGCCGCGTGAGTTCGGCCTCCCGGACGAAGTCCAGTTCGAGCGGCACCTGGGTCGCGATTTCGTTCACGATCGCCCGGTAGTCGAAGTTCCGCTCTCGCCGGGCGATGAGCCCGCTCAGCATGCGCAGGTTTCGCACGTCCAGCCGGACAAGATTGGCAATCTCCGGGTATTGCACCTTGACCGCCACGGCCCGGCCGTCGGGCAGCTCCGCGCGGTGGACCTGCGCCAGCGACGCGGCCGCCACCGGCTCGTCGTCGAAGTGAGCGAACAGCCGTGACACTGGCTGCCCGAGTTCCCGTTCGATTGTCTCGCGGATGATGGCGGGGTCGCGCGGCGGGACGCGGTCCTGCAGCCGCGAGAGCGACCGCGTATACGCCTCAGGGAAGATGTCAGAACGCGTCCCGACGAACTGGGCGGTCTTCACGTAGAGGCCCTTGAGGTCCACGGCAAGGTTGAAGATCCGCTCCGCGAACTCTTCGTGGCGCTTCGACCAGGCCGCGTCCGCCTGCGCCTGAGACGCCCCACGGAGGCTGCGCTGGGTGCGTTTGTAGCCGATGTAGACGGCCGCTCCAGTACGCAAGACACGCGCCGAGCGGGCGCCTCGCCGGGCAAAGTCGAACATGGTTCGGATTGTCGCTGACCTCGCGGGTTCGCGCTTGCTAACGCCGCCCCGGGCCTTCGACGTGTGATAGTCTTTGAGAACTCCCGCGGAGGAAGCGCGTGCCACGGGACATTGAGCTGGGAAGGGCACTGGTCCAAATCGTGCGAGAGACCGGATTCGACTTGAGTACTCGATACGCCTCGCCTGCTGAGATGAGAGATGGCATCCGTGGCCTTAGCGCCGGTATCGGCGATGTGGCCCTTCAGGCTGCGCTTCTGGAGAACTTTCGGGCTGTCGTGCTGACGACGATGGCCAGCGGCAACAGGGAGTCCATTCAAGCCCAATCACGGCTTCCCCGCTGGTCACGGCTACGCGCCGCCTCCCCCGTCGCGGCAGAGGCTTATTCGCGCGCGCTGCGATACGCAGGTCTGCCAGTGCCGAGCGCACTTGGGGGTGGCAACTCATGACGAACCCATCGTTCACACTCTTGGACGCACTGGAGCACTGGCCATCGACTGACGATGACCTTGATGAGCTGCCCGCCGCCCTGCGCCGCACCGATCCTCTCAGCTTCGTATACAGACCACTCGGGCCACTTTACCCAACGTCCAACGGCATAGTTGTTGACGGGCCGCTGGGCGCGGAGGCCAAGTACGTGGTGGTGGATTCTGGGGAGCCGGGGCCGGTCAAGGATCGCTCGCCATTCATGGCAACGCTTCGCGTTGGGCCGGATGGTGAATGGTATCTCGCTTCCTTGTTGTTCGAGTGTCCAAGTTGTTTCGGCACCGGAATCGTACCCGAGAACCTCAGTCCGTGTGAGACCTGTGGTTCTTCCGGTTGGGGCGTAGCGGCGGCGCGGGGTGTTGGGTCGGCCAGCGAGTCAGCCCGATCACTGGCCGCCGTCACCGCGTAGCGGGCGCGACCGAAGCCGTTGGCGTCGGCTACCATGGTTCGACCACCCCTCCGGAGTTCCCCTTGGACGCTCACAACATCACGATCGTCGGCGGAGCCGGCATCGTCGGCCGCGAATTTCTCAAGATCCTCGACGAGCGCGAGATGCCCGTTGGCCGCCTCCGCCTGCTCGCCACCGTCCGCTCGGCCGGCAAGCAGGTTTCGTTCCGTGGCAAGCTGGTAACTATCGAAGAGACCACTGATGCCAGCTTCACCGCAGACGACCAGATCGTGTTTCTCTCCGCCTCAGGCGCGGCTTCGAAGCGCTACGCGCCCATCGCCCAGGCGAACGGCAGCTTCGTCATCGACGACTCCAGCGCCTACCGCCTGGACCCCGCCGTGCCACTGGTGATTCCGGAGATCAACGCCGCCGACCTCGACTGGCACAAGGGCATCGTTAGCCAGCCGAACTGCACGACCACGCCGATGGCGATGGCCTTGAACCCGATCCACCAGCTGAACCCCCTGCGCCGGATCATCGTGAGCACCTACCAGGCGGTCGCCGGGGCTGGCCAGGCCGCCGTGGACGGGCTCGCCAGCGAGTCCCGCGCCGCCCTCGAAGGACGCCATGAGCCGTCCGCCACGCAGAAGCGGGAGATAGCCTTCAACGCGGTGCCCCAGGTCGATCTCTTCGACGCCGATGACTACACCAAAGAAGAGATCAAGATGGCGAACGAGACGCGTAAGATCCTGCACTCGCCTGATATCGCGATCAGCGCTACCTGCGTCCGGGTGCCCACGTTCTTCGGC
>JANXYE010000086.1 GCA_025350285.1 Chloroflexota bacterium | reverse complement strand
CCGTGGAAGCCCGCGCGTTCGCCGGGGCTGAGCAGACAGGGGATGAACCCGTAGGCGGGGATACCTTTCGCCCGCAGGAAGCGATTGTCGGTGCCGCCGACGGTCATTCCCGGGACGATCGTCGCGTCCTCCATCGACTCCTTGATGACGCTTTCGATGGTGCGGAAGAGTTCAGTATCCCAGGGCACGGCCTGGGGCTCGCCCTGGTCCGGCGAGACCAGTTCGATGGTAATCCGCTCATCATCGATGCGCTCGCGCACCTGGCGGACCCAGTCGGTCTTGGTCTGGCCGGGCAGAAGGCGGCAGTCGATCGTCGCTTCGCTCTTCGCGGGGACGACGTTGGCTTTGATGCCCCAACTGCCCATCGTGATGTTGAGCGTGTTGAGGAACATCGCGTGCATCTCCGGGGCGGCGATGATGCGCTCTTCGAGCTTCGCGCGGTCGCCGAACTCGGGCAGCAGCCCGGCTTCGTGCAGGCGCTGGAGGTAGGCCGTCGTCTCGGGCGTGAAGGTGAGGCCGCGGTCCCAATCCGCCAGGCGGTTCAAGGCCTTGATCAGGTGGACGGCCGAGTTGTCATAGTGCGGGCGGCTCCCGTGGCCCGGTGTGCCGACGGCCGTGAGCCTGAGCCAGGCGATGTCCTTCTCGTTGGTGGCGATGCTGAAGAGCTTCGTCTCCTGGCGCCCAAAGCGGTTCGCGCCTCCGCCACCTTCGCTCAGTTCGAATTCGACATCGACGACATCCGGGCGGTGCTCGCAAAGCCACTCCATGCCCCACTCGCTGCCCGCCTCTTCATCCGGGACCGCACAAAAAACCAGATCACGCTTGAGCGGCAGGCCCTGGCGGTGGATGAGCAGGAAGGCGATGAGTTGCATCACGCCGCAGCCCTTCATGTCCACGGCGCCGCGACCATAGACGCGGCCATCCTTCACGACCCCTTCGAAGGCGGGCATCTCCCAGTACTCCGCCTCCACGGGCACGACGTCCGTGTGGTTGCAAAGCATGAGCGGGCGCTTGCCGCCATCGCCCTTGAGCGTGGCGACGAGGACCTCGCGGTTAGGGGCGGTCTCGATGTACTCGCAGACGATCCCTTCGCCTTCGAGGAGGCGGCCAAGAAAGCGCGCGGCGGGCTTCTCGTTGCCGGGTGGGTTTGAGGTGTCGATGCGCAGGTAGCGGACGAAAACGTCGAGGGCTTCGCTAAAGACGGGTTGCCAGTCCATGGGGCGATCCTGGGCTCGAAGTTGGGATGCAGAGCGAGCCAGATAGTAGGCGCGGCCGGTCACAGGCGCATTCCGGGCGTAGTAGAATAGGCGCGTGAAGAAGAAGATTGAGCTTCCGCCAGACTTCAACATCGACGACTACATCGGGACCAGGCGGAAGATCCCGCAGGAGGTCGTCGAGGCGATCTTCGGCACGCCCGAGGAGTTTCACCGGGGGATGATGGAGTTTCGGTGCCAACTCGACCTCATCCGAAGCGAGGCGATGGCAGCCAGGTACCCCGGAGAGTACGTCGCTGTGTACGGCAAAGCGGTTGTCGATCACGACCCGGATGGACTCATCTTGCGCGCGAGAACCGATCTGCTCGAGGTCGATCAAGAGCGGCTCACCATCGCCAGAGCGGGCGGGACAGTGCCCACTACACCGTCCCGTTGATAGAAGGCCATTTTAGCAGCGGTGAGGGACGCGTCTGGGCGAGCGTGTGGCTAGTCGCCAGCGACTACCGTGCCCGTGTCGAATTCCTGATCGATCCGTCCAGCGCATCGACGGTGATAAGCACTGGGGATCTCGGCGGGTTCGGTGACATCGTCCTGGACGATCTGAGTCCCGTATACGGTGTGTTCGGCGTACTGGCCGGCCTGCGGACAGGAGCGCTCCTTACCTTCGGCGCCGATGACGGCCGCCCCCAGTTGAAGATGCTGGATGTCACCGTTGCCGCTGGTGTCGAACAAGAATCCCGCCTTGGCCGCGACATCCTCAACCGCTGGCTCATGATTTACGACCCGCAGGGCGACAACCTCAGCTTCTACCCCTACGTCGACGACGAAGAGGACGGCGATGCCAACCCTCGTTGACGCCCATACGCACCTTTTCGCGCCGGCCCAGCGCGCCGCCCGAATCGAGGTCGCCGCCCGCGACGCGACGTTCGCCGACATGTACGCGGACCCGCGCGCCAAGATGGCCTCGATCGAAGACCTCCTGGTCGCGCTCGACAGGGCAGGCATCGCCAAGGCGGTGGCGGCGGGCTTCGCGTTCGCCGGCCCGGACGACCTTGCCGAACAAAACGGCTATCTGCTGGCCGCACAGGAGCGGAGCGGTGGCCGCATCGCCGCTCTCGCCACCCTGAACCCCGCCGCGGCGGGCTGGCGAGACGCGGCCGAGGGGGCACTCGCCGCCGGCGCGCGGGGCTTCGGCGAACTGCGGCCGCACAACCAGGGATGGGACCCACTTGGGCGGGCGAGCCACGCACTCTGTGACCTCTCCGCGGCGAACCGCGTGCCGCTCCTCTGGCACGTGAGCGAGCCCGTTGGGCACGCCTACCCGGGGAAGCTTGGGGGCATCGCGCCCGCCGATCTCATCGAGCTGGCGACGGCGCACCCGGAGACGAAGATGGTGGCCGCGCACCTCGGCGGTGGGCTCTCGTTCTACCTGGAAATGCCGGAAGTCGCGCGGGCGATAGAAAACGTCTATTTCGATACAGCGGCGGTGAGCCTGCTGTATAGTGAAGAAAGTGTTACGCGGCTTGCCGCCCTCGCGGGCGAGCAACGCGTACTCTTCGCATCGGATTTCCCGCTACTTTCGCCCCTGCGCCAGTTGGAACGCGTCCGCGCTGTCCTCCGTGGGAGTGCGGCGCAGGCCGTATGTGGCGGAAACGCTGATAGCCTCTTCTTTGCTGCCCCTCGCCTTGCGGGGTCGTCAACTCGAAACGGATAGGAAATGGAAACCGCGTCAGATACAGTCCGGCTGTTTATCGCCTGTGAAGTGCCGGATGACGTAAAAGCAAATATTGGGACACTCATCACCAACCTGAAGGCACGGAGCGGGACGGACGTGCGCTGGATTAAGGCGGAGGGCGTCCACGTCACCCTCAAGTTCCTCGGCGAAACGACGGTCAAGAAGCTCCCCGCGATCAAGCTCGCGATTCAGGAAGCGGTGGTTGGCCATTCGCCCTTCGAACTCGAATTTTCGAACATCGGCATTTTTGGTGGACGCGAAGGGCTGCGCATCATGTGGGTCGGGATCGCGGGCGACGTCCTTCGCCTGGAGGCCCTCGTGCGGGCCACAAACGCGGCGCTCAGCGTCGTCGGGTTCGAACCAGAGCGGCGGCCATTCAGGCCCCACCTCACCCTCGGGCGAGTGAAGGACGAAATCGCGACGCGGCGCCGGGCGGAGATAGAGGTGGCCGTTGGCAAGATGGCTGTCCCGCCGACCGCCTGGCGCACCGCCCAGGTCTCATTGATGCGCAGCAGGTTGACGACGCAGGGCGCGTTTTACGACGTGCTGGCTACCTTCCCTCTTCGCGTTGCCCAGGCCGCTACTTCGTAGGGCCGCCTGGGCTGGTGGTAGACTGCCCTGATGGAAGCCACGTTCGACCTCGAGACCATGACCGACGAGGAAGTCGTTGACTTGCTCGGGGGAGACCTCGACCGCCTGCATCGTCTGTTAGACGACGCCCAGAAGCGGGACGCGGCATTCGATGCCGTGCGGGACGACCTGACGAAAGAGTTTCCGAACCGCTGGATTGCGTGGGTGCAGGGCGGCCCAGTCGCAACGGCGGACAGCCTGGACTCGGTGTATGCGAAGGTCGATGCGGAAGGGCTCAAGCGCGACTCGGTCGTGGTCGAGTTTCTCGACCCCAATCCGCCGATCCTGAGACTCTGACATGTTGACGGGCCGATTCCGGGGTAGCCACCGGCGGCCCTTCCTGAGGGGCATCGTGCGAGTGCCACTCTTTGGGATACAGCAACCTGTCGAATTCCTGGTCGATACCGGGGCCGACACAAGCGCGCTCATGCCACGGGACTCCGCGCGCTTCGGCATCCCGTTCACGCAACTCGCGCGCGGGCCCGGCTCTCTTGGAATCGGCGGGCCTTCCAACGAGTACGTTGCGCGGGCCGCAATCTCGTTCCTCGACTCGGATGGGCGCATTCACTCGTATCTTCTGGATCTCGCCATCGTTGGCGCGGGATCGGGCGTGGATGTCCTGCCCTCCCTCCTTGGCCGGGACATCCTCAACCGCTGGCGGATGGTCTACGACCCGAGCATCGACGAACTC
>JANXYE010000075.1 GCA_025350285.1 Chloroflexota bacterium | reverse complement strand
GCGCCGTAGAGATAGAGGCCGACCATCAAGGCCGGGTTGTACGGTGGCTGACCCTTGGCACAGCGGTAGACGCGATGGAACGGCTCCAGGTCGAGACTCTGGATGACGTCGTGAAGAAAGAAGACGGGGTCGCCAGCGGGGATGAGGTCAGCAAGCGAGGGAGGCACGAGGAAGGCCTGGTCGGGTGTGTAGTCACGGTACGAGCGCAAGACTAATGATCATCCGCCCTTACCGTATCGTCGAACCCACTCGCGATTAAACCGACAGGCTCCTAGGCTCAGGCCCCACGGAGGGGACCGGGCTACGGCGGACGTTTGGCGGGACGGGAGACAAGAGACGAGAGATGAGAGATGAGAGGCGATAGGGCCTGGGCGCGAAACGCCGGCCGGGACGTTACTCGGGCGCGAGGACGACGTAGGTGCCGCTGCCCTGGCCGATGAGCGTGCCGGCCGCGTCGGAGAGCTCGACGGCGCAGTGGCTGAGCGACCGCCCGCGCCGTACGACGCGGCCGCGGGCCACGATAGTCGGGCCGTTTAGCGCTCGCAGCCAGCGAAAGTCCGCCTGGCCGGTGATGATCCGTTCGGCCGGGTCGCAGACGGTGCCCATGGCGCCCCCCATGGCCGAATCCGCGAGGAAGAGCCAGGCGCCGCCGTGGACGATGCCGTAGAGGTTGTTCGTTTTGGCCGAGGCGGTGAAGGTGATCTCCGCCCAGCCTTCGCCCGCGCCAGTGAACGCGTAGCCCAGCTCGGCGAACACGGGGACGGCCTGCATGGCGGCCAGCGCGGGGTAACGGGAGAGGTCGAAGTCCATCGCGCGGGAGCGTACGGCTCGCGCCGACCGCAGGCGAATTGGCGCGCATCCACCCGTGGCCCAAGAATCGGAGGATGGACGCAACGCTCGCGGACATGCTCGGCCGGGCCGCCCCCGGCGACATCGCGCTGGTCCCGGCCGACGCCCCAGCAATGACGTACGCCGGGCTCCTGGACAACGTCGAATCGCTCGCGCGCGACCTCGCGAGCCGGGGCGCCGGGCCGGGCGAACGCATCGGGCTCCTGCTCCCGAACGGGCCGGGGATGGCGGTCGCGTTCCTGGCCTGCGCGACGTGGTTCTCGGCGGCGCCGCTCAACCCGAAGCTCCTCGCGTCGGAGGTCGCCGCCACCGTCGCCGACCTCGGCCTGCGACGGGTCGTCATCCCGGCTGGCTCGCCGAAACCCGGCGGAGCGGCATCGCTTGAGTTCGCATACGAAGGCGGCCGCTGGCGTATCGGCGGGGCCTCGTCGGCGCCACTGCCGCGGGTAACTCCGCCCGGCGCTGAGGCGCTCGTCCTCCAGACCTCCGGTACGACGGCGCGACCGAAGACGGTCCCGTTGACGCCACTGAACCTGCTGACCTCCGCCAGGAACATCGCGGGGACGCTTGAACTGACCGCGGCCGACCGCGCCCTGGCGGTGATGCCCCTATTCCATATACACGGGCTCGTCGCCACCCTGCTGGCGCCGCTGGTCAGTGGCGGGAGCATCGCCTGCCCACCGGGGTTCGACGCGTTCCGCTTCTTCGACTGGCTGGAGGCACTCAAGCCAACCTGGTACTCGGCGGTCCCGACAATGCACCAGCTCATCGTCCAGCGCGCCAGCGGGCCCAATCCCGTGCGATCGACCCTGCGCTTCGCACGTTCGTCCTCGGCCGCGATGCCGCCGACCACCCTCGCCGCGGTGGAAGCGGTCTTCGGCGTGCCACTGCTGGAGGCGTACGGCATGACGGAGGCGGCCCACCAGATCGCTTCGAACCCCTTGCCGCCGGGGACACGCAAGCCCGGCTCGGTCGGACGCGAAGGCTTCACCGGCTTCACGGTCCTCGACTCTGAAGGCAACGAACTGCCGTGGGGCGAACGGGGGGAAGTGGCCATCCGCGGCGAGAACGTCACTTCGGGCTACTTTGAGAACCCGGAAGCGAATGCGGCGGCCTTCGCGGGCGACTGGTTCCGGACGGGCGACGAAGGCTACATCGACTGCGACGGCTACCTCTACCTCAGCGGGCGGCTGAAGGAGCTGATCAACCGGGGCGGCGAGAAGATCGCCCCACGGGAAATCGAAGAGGCACTCCTGCGCCACCCGGCCGTGCGCGAGGCGGTGGCGTTCGCCGTCCCTCACGA
>JANXYE010000055.1 GCA_025350285.1 Chloroflexota bacterium | reverse complement strand
TCGTGGACGAAGCCGTCGTCCGCGCCACGGCCCATGGTGCGGGTCGATTCGAGATCCCAGGGCGTGTTCGGTGGCGGGATCTGCCAGAACTGTCCTGTGTAACTGAAAGTGTCTTGGGTCCAGGCCAGCTTCACGATCTCGAAGAATTCTTCGAAGGCTGCGCGGTTCACGCGGTCGACTTCGGCGTCCTTCTCCTTGGACGGGGCGGCGTGCACGCTGTGATACTGCTGGGCGAGCGTATCGACCCAGCGGCGCTGGTACCCCCGCGCGAATCCGGCGAAAGCGCGTCCGCCGCTGATGTGGTCGAGCATGGCGATGTCTTCAGCGACCCGGAGGGGCGAACTGGCCGGGAGAACGATGCCAAGTTGACCGACCCGGATCCGCTTCGTGTGGAGCGCGACGAACGTATCCAGCAGCACGGGGTTGTTCGAGATTTCGAAGCCTTCGATGTGGAAGTGGTGCTCGGTGAAGGCGATGGCGTCGTAGCCCAGGTCGTCGGCAACGATCGCGAGCTGTTTGATGTCGTCCAGCATCTGCGAATAGAGGGCGGGATCGCGGCCGGCCATGCCGGCCTCCATCTGGGCGCGGGTGCCAATTGAGGGAAGAAAGAAGACGCCGGTTTTGAAGGGTGCGGTCATGAGGCGTAGTTAACTCCCGGGCGGCGTTCCACGAAACCGGCGGCGGCGCCAGCGGAGCGTGCGAGAGCGGTGGCAGGCGGCCCCCGAACGGTTGCGGCTTCCGGGGTGCGGCCGCGGGCCGCCCGTGCCATGCCACAAAGGCCGAACCCGCTTGAACGTTCAGGCTCCTGCCCCGCGATTGACAAATGATTTTAGTGATAGCTATTATCTGCGAGAACGTGAGTAATACGCACACGCTTACAAAGAATGACAGTCCGTTGACATGGCTCGGACGCGATCCCCAAGCTCCCGCCGTCACCTGGGGACGACGCCGTTGCCATGCAACAGACCAATTGCCCACGTTCCCCAAGTAACAGGAGGGATACACGATGTCCGGCAACGGGAACTATTGGTCCAGGCTACAGGACCGGCAGCTGAGCCGGCGAGGAATGCTCACCGCATCCGGCGTGGCCGCGGCGGGCGCCGCGAGCCTCGCCCTCGTGGGCTGCGGCGACGATGACAGCAAGAGCGGTTCCAGCGCGGGCACATCCAGCGCCAGCGGCGATACCAGTGTCCCCACCAAGCTCGCCGATCTGAAGAAGCTCAGCCTGACGGACATGCGGACGAAGTTCTCGGGCAGTCGTTTCAAGAACCTCGATGGGTACAAGAAGGGGCCAGAGGCTGGCGGGACGCTCCGCTACTGGTTCGTCAGCCTGCCGGACTGGGATCCCACCGGCGCGAACGGCGGCCTTATGGCCTCGTACATGTTCGCCCACAACCAGCTCATTCAGATCAAGGTCAACGATTCGCTCAAGAACCCGAACTTCATGGAGTTCGAACCTGGTCTGGCGTCGGCGATGCCCGAGCAGCCAGACAACCTGACGTACATCTTCAAGCTGCAGCAGGGCGTGAAATTCCAGAACCTCCCGCCCGTGAACGGCCGCGAGATGACGGCGGAGGACATCGTCTACTGCAGCGAGGCCTACCGGAAGTCTCCGGCCCAGGGCCCAACCTACGAGCAGGTTGATAAGATCCAGGCGATCGACAAATACACGGTGAAGTTCACGACCAGCCGCCCGGCGGCCTACTTCATCAACTCCCTGGCGACACCGTTCCACTGGATCTTCTCGAAAGAGCAGAAAGAGTCTTCGGCCGGGCTAGCCAAGAAGCCGATCGGCACGGGCGCGTTCATGCTCGATTCCGTGCAGGATAACGGCGGCTACAAGGTCGTAAAGAACCCGTCCTACTTCCGCAAAGATCCCGTCACCGGCAAGCAACTCCCCTATCTCGACGCGATCGAGACCACGTACATCACGGACCCGGCGCAGACGCTTGCAGCGTACCGCTCCAAGCAGTTCGACCACTACTATCCGGATAGCCGCGAAAAGTGGCTGCAGGTGATGGAGACGGACCCGGACTCGGTCACGCAGGTGACGACGCCGCCCCCGAGCTTCCAGCCGTACATCGCGATGCACCTCACGAACGACCCGCTGAAGGACGTTCGTGTCCGCCAGGCGCTCTCGCTGATGATCGACCGCGATTCTATCATCAAGAACCTGCACCAGGGGATGGCGGGATATGGCTACGGCCAGGATTGGACGTTCTTCGACCGGGAGTGGCCCTGGGAATCGAGCGAGTTGGGCAAGTACAACAAGTTCGACCCGGCCGAGGCAAAGAAACTCCTCGATGCAGCGGGCGTCAAGGATCTGAACCTCGACTTCTTCATGCAGGCGTTCGCGGGCGCGAACTTCGATGTCTGGAGCGCAGCCGCGGGCATGCTCAATGCCCAGGGCGTGAAGACGAACATCGACGCGCCGCAGGATATCGCCACGCAGGTGAGCACGTTCTACGGCGGCAAGTTCAAGCACCTTGCCGGCACGGGTTTGCTCGGCCCGGGCATGGACCCGGACACCTTCAGTTACCACGCACTGCACTCTAAGTCGCTCAAGAACTACTACTTCGTCAACGACCCGAAGATCGACGGCCTCGCGGTGAAACAGCGCGAGACATTCGACAAGAAGGAGCGCCAGAAGGTCGTCACCGAGCTCATGGACTACGACCTCGACCAGGTGACGCGGCTCTGGCTCGTGACGCCGTACAAGATCAACGTGCGCCGCCCGAACTTCTTCAACCTGATCGATACCGAGGCCGCGTGGAATCCGCTCGGCTGGGGCTCGGTCGGCGTGGACCTGGCGTACCGCCGGACCACGTAGTTTGCCCTCTCATCGGAAGGGGCCGGCGGAACCCAACGACCCCTTCCGAGCCTCCCCCGCCACATACGTCGAAAGTGGGTGTGCCTGAGTCATGCGTGATTTCATCATCCGCCGGTTCGCCGCGGCCCTTGTGGTCCTCGTCATCGTG
>JANXYE010000032.1 GCA_025350285.1 Chloroflexota bacterium | reverse complement strand
ACGGACTTCGCGCAACAGGTGATGCCGCTGCTGCGCCACGGGCGTTAGCCGGCCACACCGCGTTGGAGCCGCAGACCGACCGCTGGGACTTGGCGTCTGGGCTCCTTGGCGGCCAGGAACCGCTGACGCCGGGCCGGCGTTCGTGAAGGATTTCACATGGACTTCATCCCCTGCCAGGCCGCTAACTGCGTCATGCACCTATAATCGCGCTGAGGGGGGACAGCGCCGTGCGGACGGTTTTTCTCGTCACCCGCCACCAGGATGTGGCCCGCATGGGTCCGGCGCTCGAACGCGCGGGCTTCTCCGCGCCCACAATCACGCCCGACCGGCTCGCCTCCGACGACCTTGGCCCGCGCGGCGATGTCATGGTCCTGGACCTCCGCGATATCCCGCCCGCCGCCTTCGGCATCATCAACAGCAGCTACACCGAACAGGGCGTCATGATGATTGTCCTCGTCGCCGAGGAGCAGGTCGATCGCGTCACGGCGGACCTCGCGGTCGATGACTTCGTCGTCCTCCCGACCACCACCGTCGAACTCGCACGCCGCATTGAGCGCGCCCTTTGGCGGCGGCACGGCATCGATAGCGACAACTTCGTGCGCTGCGGCGCGCTCACCATCGACCTCTCGAACTACCGCGTCACGGTCGATGACGCCCATCTCGTGCTGACGTTCAAGGAGTATGAACTCCTGCGCTTTCTCGCGACGAACGCGGGCCGCGTGTTCACGCGAGAGCAGCTGCTCAACCGGGTGTGGGGCTACGACTACTTCGGTGGCGCCCGCACGGTGGACGTCCACATCCGCCGCATTCGCTCGAAGATCGAGATCCATAGCCACGCCTTCATCGAAACCGTGCGCAACGTCGGCTACCGGCTCGTGGCCGAAGCGCGCAAGCAGGACGTCGAGGAGTAGACGGCATTCCTCAGGCGCCCATGGAACCGCCGCCCGGACAGAACCAGTAAGGCTGCCAGTCCAGCAGCCCGGCGCCCGCGAATATGACGACGCCCGCGAGCAGCGCAACCCCTATGAACATGGACGCCAACTGAGCGCGCGGAATCTCCGCATCGAGGTGCCGGAGGCGCCTGAGCGCCGCCTGGCGTTCCGCCGTGAGCCCACAGGCGCCCGTAGCCACGGCGACGCCATCGGCGAGCGCCAGCGCCCGAAGGAGGGGACGGTCATCGCCCTGGGAGGTGACCGCCGTCAGGTCGGCGGCCACTTCGCGAGAAGCGCGGTAGTAGACCAGGAGCGGCCGGGCGGGCAGCCAAAAGGCCGACGATAGTACGACTTCGACGAGCCAACAGCGGAGCGGATCGTGCCGCTGCTGGTGGCGGCGTTCGTGTAGCACCACCGCCTGGAGTTCATCTGGAGCAAGTTCGCCTACCAGGCAGGCGCTCACGTAGATCCGGGGCCGCAGGAGCCCGGCCGTGAAGGCGACCCGATCGTTCGCTGCCAGGACCGCGACCGTGACGCCGCGCACGACGACGGTGCCGGTAACGGCGGCATTGAGGTGTCTGCCGAACTGGTGCATCGTCCAAAGGTCCCGCCCGCCACGCCAGAGCAGCCGCCCGAGCACGACGCTGCCCCAGACCCCCACGGTGAGGCCCGCCGCCAGGCCGGCCGTTGCCAGCGACCCCCGCTGGAGGCCCTGCTGACAGGCCAGCAACAGCCGGTTGACCGGGTGCTTGCGGTCCGGCCGATAGTCGAGCAGCAACCACGTTGGCGCGGCCACCGCCAACGCCGCCGTCATCACCGTCAGGAGTGTGATCAATTCGACGAGCCGCGGTCCGGCCCAATCGGAGCCCCGCGGTCTCGGTCCAGGCCAACGCCTTGCCCCAACGGCGGTGATCATGGCTGGTCCTCGCTCTCTGGGTCATCCTGTTCTCGCAAGAGCGTGGCTACGAGCGCGCGCTGCTCTGGTGACAGTGTCCGTACGAACCCGGTGAGGGCCGGTGTCCCGAACTTCGCGAGCGCCTCGCGCACCGCTCGCCCGCCTAACTCGCGGCGGATGTCGTCTTCCGGGAGAGCTTCGTAGAGGTACGAACGGCCTTCCTGTTGGCGGTCCAGATAGCCCTTCTGCCAGAGCCGCGTGAGCACCGTCATGACCGTTGTGTACGCCAGGGCTCGCCCGTCGGCCGCCAGACGGTCCGTCACCTCGCTCACAGAGAGCAACGGGCCCTGGCGCACAGCCGTAAACACCTGGCGCTCGAGCTCTGGAAGATTTTCGCGAACATCACGCGGATCGGTCATAGCACCACCGTGAACGCCTGGAAGTATCGGAAGATTTCGATGAGCGCGCCAGTGAAGATGAGCACTCCCATTGCAACCATGACGGACCCGGAGACGCGCTGCACGGCCACGTAGTGACGCTGGATCACGACCCGGAGCACCCGTACCCGTTCGAATGCCATCGCCATGCCGAAGTGGGGGATGGCCAGCCCCAGCGCGAACGCCGAGAGCAGCGCCGCGCCCTGCCAGACGTCGCCGAAGACCAGGGCGCTGGTGAGGATGGCCCCCAACACGGGCCCGATGCACGGCGTCCAGCCGACAGAGTACGCGGCCCCGACGAGAAAGGACCGCGCATAGCCCGGTGGCGCGGAGTTCGCGGCGGTGACCTCAAATGACCGCTGTAGCCAGGAGACGTTGAACACACCCATCTGAACGAGGCCGAAGATGATGAC
>JANXYE010000654.1 GCA_025350285.1 Chloroflexota bacterium | reverse complement strand
AGCAGGCGCCGGTTCTCGGGCCGACTCCCTGCGTGCAGCCGGCCGCGGTCACCGCCACGCCGACGACCACACCGACGACCACGCCGACCGCCACACACACGATCGCGAGCGCGGCAAACACGCCAACACCCACGGCCGCCGCCTCGGCAAGCCCTTCGGCCACGGAAAGCGCGACCCCGACGGTAACGCCGAGTCCAACGGCGACAAGTGCGGCCACGGCGTCCCGGACCGTCTCCGCGACGCCGACTCCCTCGCGCACGGCATCGAGCACCGCGTCCGCGACGGCCAGTCCGACCGCGACGCCCACGGCTAGCGCAACGCAGACCGTGACGCCGACGCCGACGGCAACGCCCAGCGTGACGCCGACACCCACGCCCACCGCGACGCCGTAGGGCGCGGCCGGTTGGCACGGTGGGTTCCAGTGCAGGTTTGTGAGGGCTCGGGCCGCTCGGGCCGGTGGAGGAGTGGTCGGGGTGCCCAGATTTGAACTGGGGGCCTCTTCGTCCCGAACGAAGCGCTCTGCCAGGCTGAGCTACACCCCGCCCAAGGACACTACGCTAGCACAGTTCGCCGACCGGAACCAACCCCGGTGGTACCATCTCGCTATGCGCGTTCTGCGGCTCGGCAACAGCGCCGATGCGATTTCCACCGTGCCGGACGAAGGGCGTGCTTACCGGCTCGTGGAGCGCATGTTCGAAGAGCGCACCGGTCAGCCCTTGAAGACCTCCTTCAAGCGCATCGAACCGCGCCCCACCATGCCCCAGATCATGGACCGCTGGATGGCCGAATTCGAACCAGACATCGCGCTCCTGATCATCAACCAGTTCTGGTATGGCTACGCCTCCGCCCCAAAGAAGCTGGAGAAGATGGGCCGCACCGGCAAGCTCGTCGCCCGCGCGGGGTTCAAGGCGGCAGCCATCCCGTGGGTCGCCCACAACCCCGTGTTCCGCCTCGCTCGGGGCACTGCCCGGCGCACTGTCGGCGCCTCGTACCTCTACGAGCCGGAACAGGTGGTCGAAAGCATGAAGGCCTGCATCACGCTCCTGCGCGAAAAGCACGCGGGCGTGCCGCTCGGTGTCTGGTCTGAAAATGCGGCCGTCCTCCACGGCCAGGACAAACGCCTCGGCCGCGAACTCCTCACCCGGCGAAACGCGGTCCACGGCCCGCTGCGGGAGTTCTGCGCCGCGGCCGATGTCCCCCACTATCTGCTCGATAAGCCGCCGAAGCCGATCGACTTCCGCGAACTTCGCGATGTCGACCATATCCACCTGAACGCGGCGGGACACCAGTACGTTGCCGATACCCAGATAGACCTCGTCCTGGAGTTGGCGGCGCGGGCCAGAGCCGCCCAGGCTGCCGCGCAGTAGCGGCCCTCACAGCCGCCCACTCTCCCAGTGCCGCCAGAGTCTCTCGGCCGCGCCCTCCGCGTCGAAGCCAGCCCGTGCCGTTCGAACCACCTCGCCAGGTTGCCCAGGTCGCGGCCGAACAGCCGGCGCGCGTGCGGCGAGAACCGCGGATCCACCGCCCGCGGGAAGTCGATCACCCAGGGTTTCCCGTGCCACACGGAGCGCGTTGAAGGCCGGCAGGTCCATCCACGTCAAAGATCACTTCGACTTCCAAAACGTCATCACCGGCCCCCCGTCCAACCAACGGCCAGCCTCGGTTCCCTTCCACGTTGAGTGGCTGGGCCCGCTCGGTGGTTTCGTGAACGAGTGGAACAGCGACGACCAGGATGGTAAGCCCGCCCTCGAATATCGCGGGGGTGGACAGACAGGCCGCCTCAGAAAATTACAATCGCCCGCTAACGTCCACGCAGCCGTCACCTGCGCGCGGTTCAGGCATGCGCGAGGCCTGCCGATCTGCATATTGAGGGGCTGGCGGGGCCTCCGGGGGCAGAGGCATGGGGTTTGGACTGTGGAGGGCGAGGGCCGCTATGGCTCTCGCGGTGGTGTCGCTTGCGCTGGGATTGGCTGGCTGGATGGCGTCGGGGCCGTCTTCCGTGCGCGCCGCCGGTTCGTGTGCGGTCGCTTCCAACGCGCTCGACGGCGAAGAGCAGGCGTTCGTTGCCCAACTCAACGCGTACCGCGCTCAGTATGGAGTTGGCGCCCTCAAGAACTCCGCGGCCCTGAACCAATCGGCCCGCTGGCTGAGCGGCGACCTGACCGCGAAGAAGTACTTCGACCACAACGATTCGCTCGGACGCAACCCGCAAACGCGAGCCACAGACTGCGGGTACGCCGGTCCCGCCGGGGAAAACCTCGCGGCAGGCCCGGACCTGGACTCGGCCGCGAAGGTGCTGGGCGCCTGGAAGGCCTCCGCCCCGCACAACACCAACATGCTCAACGGGGGCTACGCCGTGATTGGCGTCGCCCGCCGCTACGACGCGAACGCGCCGTACGGCTGGTATTGGGTGACCGATTTCGGGTTGACGGATGACTCGGCGGCGGGAGCCGGCCAAACGCAGACGGCGACCACGAAGCAGACGGCCACGCCCTGGATCGACGACCTGCGCTACGGCTCGGCGAGCGGCGGCTTTTACTGGGATACGGCAAGCGGCCAGGTCTGGACAAACGAACGCGGCTGGCACACGTTCAGGCCGGTCCCAGCGCGGACCTGGCTGCCGCTCTGGGCGAATGACCTCTCGTACGGCGCGCCCGGAGGAGGGTTCTACTGGGACCCGGTAAGCAACCAGGTCTGGACACCCGAGCGAGGCTGGCACGGCTACAGCCCGCGCGGCCGGTAGCCAGGGGTGTGATGTGGGTTCTCTGGCGGGAGTGCATGGGAGTCGAACCCACCCCCCGCCGCGCTTGCGACAGGGCAACCGTTTTGAAGACGGCGAGGACCACCGGATCCCCTCCACTCCCGTGGCGATTCTAACGGCCCGGCGCGATGCGGCGCAGCACACCTATACTTCAATCGTGTCCGAACCCGACGGCGGAGGTTTCCACGGCTCGCCAGAACTGCTGGCGGCGCTGGGCGCCGCCGCGTTCCCACGGAGGCGCTGCCAGGTGATCCTCGCCGCGCATGGCGGACAGGCGTTTCGCGTCCTGGCTGTCGATGGCCGCCAGCTCAATTCGTTCAATCCGTTCCCGCTCGGGCTGCGCGCCCTTTTGGCGGCGCCCAGCGAAGGACTGCCCTCGCTCAGCGGCCCGGCATACGTCTACGGCGACATCGCTCCCATCGCGGCAGGCGTCCCGGTTCCGGTTGATGCGGCGCCGCTGGTGGACTGGCGCGGGTTCGCCTCGTGGGACCAATATGTCGCCCGCCTCCGCCTGAACGAGCGCCTCGCCCGGACCCGCGCGCTGCGTAACCAGCTTGCCGCGAGGTTCGGGCCAATCCAGTTTGGCGAAGACGATACGACGCCCGGCGTCATTGAGCTGGCCCTTGCCTGGAAGGCCGCCGATGCTCGTCGTCACGGCTGGCTCGACGTGTTTTCGCGCCCGGTCACGGCCCGGATTTACCACGCTCTCCGGGAAGACGAGCTGCAATCGTTCACGACGCTGCGCGCCGGGGGGCGAGTCGTTGCGGCCGCCGCCTGGACACGCTGGCGGGGCGTGCTCCACTTTCGCTTCATCGCCAACGACCCGGCCTTCGCCCACTACTCCGCCGGCACATCCCTGACGCAACACCTGCTGGAGATGTCCTGCCGCGCGGGCGACCACGAGTTCGACTTTCAGGTGGGCAACGAGGCGTACAAGCTCCGCTACTCGACGCATTACCGGGATCTCGTTGCGGTACCGTCGGCGGCCATCCGCGCGGGTTCGTGGCGGGTGGGGCGGCTCATCCCGCGCGGCCTCCGGCGGCCCTTGCGGCGCGCTATACTGCGGAG
>JANXYE010000143.1 GCA_025350285.1 Chloroflexota bacterium | reverse complement strand
GAGGCCGGTGATGTTCGGCGTGGTAAAGAAGGTGAAGAGGTCGGCGGGGACCGCGGGGCTCGTGCCGCCGGGGGCCCCGAGGACACGGACATGTACGGTCCCAACCGAACTGAGGGGCGAGGTTGCTGTCATGGAGGTGCCGGCGATGTTGATGCTGCCCACGCCGACGCTCGTGGCGCCGAACTTGACGCTGGTGGCGCCGAGGAAGCCTGTGCCGGTGATCGTTACGACCGTGCCACCGGCAGACGGGCCAGAGGACGGGGAGATGCCCGTGATCGCCGGCGCGACGATCGCCCCCGCTGATTGGACAAGGGTAACGAGTGGCAAGGCGACCAGGACGAGCAGCAGTGCCGCCCTCCTGAGGCGCGAGCCCTGTGGGTGACGCATCTGACGAATCGCGAACGGCATGACAACCCTCCCGCCGAGTACTAGGCGCATCATGTCATAGACGCCGCGTTCAGGCGTTGCGGTTCCACAGAGGTTCGCGAATGGTAAAGCGAGATTCACTTTGGGCCGAACGCCGGACGGACGGCGAGTTGGGTGATGGCGCGGACGGGAGTGGCGGCGTCCATGTTTAGGAGCGCCGTTGAGAGCTGGGCCGTCACGCCAGCGCCGAGGGCCGGAGTGGCAAGGCCAAGGAACTTGGCTTGAAGGCGGGATGCCTGAAGCGCGAGGTCCGCGGCGGGCATGCCGGTGTCGGCGCCGGCGGCCAGGGTGCAGCCGTCGTGCGTGGAGATGGTGACGTGGGCGACGGAGCTGGCGAGTGAGGAGTCGGCCACGACTGCCACGCGGTCGCGGAGGGCGACAAGGGCGGGGTTGCGCGCCAGCCCGTCGGCGAACGTGGCCGCGTCCGCGGTGTCCAGTCCGAGGGCAGCCATGGCGGCGGTGGCGCGGAGGCTGAACTTCACTTCGAGGCCGGAACTCGGCTGTTGGATGTTGCAAACGGTGAAGAGCGAAGGGTGGACGCGTAGTTCGATGGCGGCAATCGCGGCGGGCTCGAACTGGCCGCGGAGCGACGAGATGGCGTTGATGCCGGCGTGCGTGAGGTAGCAGGAGGCGTGGTACTTAAAGAGGGTGTCGCGGATGAGAAAGTGATCGCGGCTAGCTTCGAGGGCGGCGGGGTTCGTCTTGCCGTTAGCGGCGGCCGCGGCGAGGGCAACGGGGGCATCAATGATGTCGGCGGCGCCGATGTACCCGCGGGCGGCAAGGCGGGCGGCGAAGAGGCCATCAGAGGCGGCCTTTCCGGCGTGAAGGGGCTTGGCCATCGAGCCAAAGCTGGCTTTGAGGCCAGCGGACTGGGTTCCCGCGAGGCTGATGGCGTTTCGCCAGGCGGGGTCGTCGAGATGGAGTAGGTTCGCGCAAGCCGCAGCGGCGCCGATTGTGCCGAGCGTACCGGTAGCGTGGAAGCCGAGGCGGTAGTGTTCGGCGCCAATGTAGGAACCGAGGCGGCAGGCGACTTCGACTCCGGCCACGAAGGCGGCGAGAAGGGCCTCGGCGGAGGCGTCGAGTTCTTCGGCAAGGGCGAGGACGGCGGGAAGGATGGGAGCGGTGGGGTGGCCGCTCATGGCCAGGTGGGTGTCGTCGAAATCGAGGGCGTGCCCGGCTGCGCCGTTCAGGAGCGCCGCGGTGCGGGCGCTGGCGCGGGCCGCGGCGCCGACGACGGTGGCGTTGCCCTGGGCCTCATCGCGGAGGAGTTCCGCCCGGAGGATTTCGCTGAGGGGCTCGGCGCTGCCGGCGAGGGCGCAGCCGAGCCAGTCAAGGATGCACTGCCGTGCGACCGTCAGGGCGTCGGCCGGGATGTCTCGCGTCGTGATGGTGCGGAAGGGGACGATGGCATCGAGGAAGGGCGTTGGGTTCATGGTGGGCCTCAGCATCTGTTCTATGCCGGTAATCGGAAAAGGGGAAGCGGAAGCGGGGAGAAGGGAGGAACCTCGTGGTGATCGAGCGATGTTGATGGAGGGGGAGGCTCGCGCTTTTCATCGCAAGACCCGACGATAGCCCTACGCAGGGGAATCGGGGCTATGGCGACGACACGGCGGGTCTTGATGGTCGGGCTCGACGGGTATGACCCGGTGCTGGGCGAGCGGCTCATGGCCGAGGGCGAGCTGCCAGAGCTGCAAGCCCTCAAGCAGCGGAGCGCGCGTTTCGAACTTGAACACGGAACGGCGAAGCGCAGCGGCCTGGCGTGGGAGCACGTAAGTACGGGCCGGTCGCCGGAGGCCGCTCAGCGGTGGGCCGCCGTGCACTTCAACCCTCACGACTACGCGGTCTGGCAGGAACCAACGAAGCTCGCTCCCTTTCCGGCCTCGCTCGCGGCAAAGACGGTCGTGTTCGACCCGCCCTACTTCGACCTCGGGAGGGCGCCCCTGGTGCGTGGGGTTGTCGCGTGGGGGGCACACGACCCGGGGACTCCGGCCGCGGCGCGGCCGGAAATGATCGGGAGTGAGTTGGCCGAGCGCTTTGGGCCTTACCCGGCGGCACGGTGGATTTACGGGTTCGTGTGGCCGTCTCCGGAGCAGACGAAAGCGATGGGCGAAGCGCTGGTCAAGGCGGTCGATACGCGGGCGGTGGCGGCGTGCTGGCTGTTCCGGGACGCGCTGCCTGACTGGGATCTCGCGTACATGGTGGTGAGCGAGCTGCACTCCGCGGCGGAGGCGTTGTGGCACGGGATCGACGCCGATCATCCGCTGCACGGGCATGCCTCGGCCGGGCCGGCGGGGGAAGGGTTGAAAGCCGTGTACCGGGCGGTTGACGGGCTCGTCGGGCGCCTGGTGGCGGCGTTTCCGGAGGTCACGCTGGTCGCGTTCAATCTCCACGGTATGGGGCCGAACGCCTCGGATCTGCCGAGCATGGTCCTGCTCTCGGAACTGTTGTTGAAGCAGGCGAAAGGGACGGGCGTGTTGCGATCCGCGACCAGAGCGGGGGGAGACAGCGCCGTGCTGGAGGTGCCAGAGGGACAGACCTGGGGGGAGATGATGGACGCCGCAATGACCGTCGCGCGGCCGAAGCGCCGGCGGCCTCCGACACGCATCGAACGGGCGATGAGCCTTTTCAGGCAGCGGGGGCCCGGGAGCGCCGGGAGCCGGTCAGCGGGGCCGGGCCTTGGCTGGATGCCGGCGTCACGCTACGGCGACTATTGGCCGACGATGTCCGCGTTTGCACTCCCGTCGTTCTACGACGGACGCGTGCGCATCAACCTTGCCGGGCGGGAGCGCCGCGGGCTCGTGGCCGCGGCCGACTACAACAGGGCATGCGACGAGGTCGAGCAGCTGGTCCGTGAATGCCGCGACACGCGCACGGGTGAGCCGGTCGTGGAGTCGGTCGAGCGCGTGACGGGCCGCGACCCGTTGACCCTGGGTGAGACCGAGGCCGACCTGGTCTTCGTCTGGCGAGGATCGGCGGCGGGGTTCGATCATCCGCGGCTGGGGCGAATCGGGCCGCTGCCGTTCCGGCGCACGGGAGGGCACACGGGCGGGGCGGGGATGGCGTACGTGTCTGGGCCGGGGATTTTGGCGGGGGAGCGTGGGAGGAGGGGGGCGTTCGACGTGGCGCCGACGGTGGTTGAGCTGGTGGGCGAGGCGCCGCCGGAGTGGATGAGCGGGGAGAGTTTCGCGGGGGCGGTCGTGGGCGGTGTGGAGGCATGAGGGCGTCGCCCGAGCGGAGGAGCGGGCGCTACGATCGGGCGGGTTCAGCTACGCTGAGGCCCCACGGAGGGGGCCGGGCTCCTGCGTAGCCGGGGCATGAGCGTGCCCGTGTCGCCGGAGCGGAGGGGCGACGCCAACGAGCGGGCTGTTAGAGGCGGCCGGTTTGGCGGGCACGTTCGAGGACGATTTCGAAGATGCGGGCGGTGGCGGCGTCGATCATGACACCGTTGTTGTTGGCGCTGCCGAGGCCGGCAGCTTCGGCTTCGCGGACCTTCGCGATGATGCTCTTCGCCTGGGCAACTTCTTTCTCGGTCGGGGAGAAGACGTCGTTGGCGGGTTCGATCTGGCTGGGGTGGATGCACCACTTGCCGACGGCGCCGAGGGTGGTGGCCCAGGTGGCTTCAGAGCGATAGGCGTCAGCATCGCGGAAGTCGGCGAAGGGGCCGTCGATCGCATCGAGGCCGAAGGCGCGCGCGGCCGAGATCATGCGGTTGCGGGCGTAGTGCCAGATGTCGCCGGGGTAGATGCCCTTCGTGACACCAATGTTTCCCATGCGCATGCCAAGGCTCGCGGAAAGGTCACCGACGCCGAGGATGAGGGCTTCCAGGCGGGGGCAGCACTGGGCGATCTCCTCGACGCGGGCGAGAGCTTCGGCCTCTTCGATGAGGAGTTCGAGGCCAATGCGGGCTTCCGGGAGGCCAAGCTTGAATTCGAGCTGGGTGAGCAGCGTGTCGATGAACCAGACGTCGCGGGGGGACTTCACCTTGGGGACGATGATGATGTCGATGTTCTTGCCGGCGTGGGTGACGGTATCGATGACATCGTCGTGGCACCAGATGGTATGCGGGCCGTTGACGCGGACGGCGCGGGTTTTCGTGCCCCAGTCGAGCCCGTTCAGCGCTTCGATGACGGGCTTGCGAGCGCTCACCTTTTGGCTGGGGGCGACGGCGTCCTCGAGATCAAGGAAGACGAGGTCAGCGGCGCTCTCGGCGGCCTTGGCCATCATCTTGTCACTGGTGCCGGGGGTGGCGAGTTCGGAGCGGCGAAGGCGGAAGGGGCGGCTCATGGTGACTTCTCCTGGTTCAGTTCGGCGAGGATTTCGGCGGTGTGCTCGCCGAGCTTCGGGGGCCGCCGGTAGACGCCGCTCGGGGTGGCGGTGAGCTTAATCGGCGAGTTTGGAAGGACAACGGGGCGGGAGCTGCCGGGGTGCTCGACCGCGACCAGCATCTGGCGGGCGCGGACGTGCGGGTCAGCGAAGAGCGCGGCGGCATCGTTCACGGGCCCGACGGGGACGAGGCCGGCGAGGGTTTCGACGACTTCGGCGGTGGAGCGGGCACTGGTCCAGGCGGTCATGGTTTCGCGGACGAAAGCGGCGTTCTGAATGCGGTCATTGTTGGCGTGGGTGCGCTCGTCATGAATCAGGTCTTCGCGGTGCATCAGGAGGCAGAGCCGCTGCCAGTGGTTCGGCGTCGGCGCGGCGATGGCGCAGTAGCCATCGGCGGTGGGGTAGATGTCGAACGGGGTGAGCTGGGAGTGACTGTTGCCGGTCGGGCGGGTGACGACGCCGCGGTAGGAATAGCGGTAGACAATCGCCTCGGAGAGGGCGAGGAGGGCGTCGTACATGCAGACATCGACGAACTGGCCCTCGCCCGTGCCGCGGGCGTGGAGGAGCGCGGAGACGATCCCGAGGGCGGCAACGGTGCCGGGATAGAGGTCGCCGATGCTCGGCCCGGCCTTGAGGACCTGCCCATCGTGGGTGCCCGTGAAGCTGACAACGCCGCCCATCGCCTGAGCCACGACATCGTAGGCGGGCCACTCGACGTAGGGGCTCTCTCCGGTGCGAGGGTCGCCGAAGCCGCGGATGGCACCGTAGACAAGGCGCGGATTGCGAGCGTGGAGGACTTCGTAGCTGAGGCCGAGGCGGTCCATGACGCCGGCGCGGAAGTTCTCGACGACGGCGTCGGCGCTATCGACGAGGCGGAGGAAGGAGTCGCGGTCTTCGTCCTTGCGGAAGTCGAGGACGATGCCGCGCTTGTTGCGGTTGATGCTGGCGAAGTAGCCCCCGAAGGCACGTTCGGTGTCGTCTTCCGTATAGGGGAGGGAGTAGCGCGAGAGGTCGCCTTCCGGGGGCTCGATCTTGATCACGTCGGCGCCGAGGTCGGCGAGGAGCATCGTGCCGAAGGGGCCGGCGAGCGCCCGGGTGAGGTCGAGGATGCGGATGCCCTTGAGCGGGCCGGTGGGCCCGGCGGCCATCGGTGCGGCCCATTCGTGGGCGCGCCGGTAGTCGGGTTCGGCGGTCACTTTTCGCCCCAGTGGCTGCGCTTCTTAATGAGGACGGTGCGTTCGCCTTCGAAGACGAGGCGGCCTTCGTGGGTGATGCCCCAGTGCTTGAAGGTGACGAGACCTGCGTCGGCGCGGCCGGGGGCATCCGCGGCGGCGAGGACTTCGGTGAGTGCGGTGATCGTGTCGCCGTGATGGACCGGGGAGATAAAGCGAAGCTTATCGAGACCGACTTCGGCAAGGGCGTTTTCAGCGGTGTCCTGGCTGGAGAGGCCGAAGACCATAGAGGCGGTGATAAGGCCAAAGACGACGCGGCCCGTGCCGAGGGGCGAATCGACGAGGGCATGCTCGTTCCAGTGGGCCTGGGCGGTGTTCATCACCTGCTTGCTGATGTAGTTGTTCTCGACCTCGTCGATCGTGGCCGAGCGGGCGTGACGCATCTTGCGGCCGACCGGGAAGTCTTCGAACCAGGTGGCGTTGCCGGTAAGGGAGGCGAGGTGGCCGGTCATTGGAGCGGGCTCCTTGGCAGGAGGCGGTCGGAGATGATGCGCTGCTGGATCTGGCTGGTGCCTTCGAAGATGGTGGTGAGGCGGGCGTCGCGCCAGTGGCGTTCGACCTGCCGTTCGGTGGTGTAGCCATTACCGCCGTGGAGCTGGATACCATCGCCGGTGACCTCGACGGCCATTTCGGTGGCCATGAGCTTGACCATGGCGGCCTCTTTTTCGCAGGGGTAACCGAGGTCAATGAGGGTAGCGACCTGGCGATAGAACGAGCGGGCCTGTTCGACGCGGGCGGCCATCTCAGCGATTTTGAAGCGGATGGCCTGGAAGTCGGCGATCGGGTGCTGGAACTGGACACGTTCCTGCGTGTAGGTGATGCAATCTTCGACGGCGGCGCGGGCGAGGCCGACGGCGCGCGAGGCGGTGTGGACACGGGCGATGTTGAGGCCGGCTTCAACACCCGCGAAGGCGCTGCGCTCCTCGGGCTTACCGCCGCGGCCCTGCTTCGCCGCCCAGCCGACCATGGCGTCCGCGGGGACGCGCATGCCATCGAAGGTCAGGTTCCAGGTGAGGAAGCCGTGGTAGCCGATCTTGTCGATCATGACGGCGGTGACGCCGGGCGGGAAGGCGTCGCGTTCCTTTTCGACGATGACGGTGGAGAGGCCTGCGGAGCGGCTCTGGCCGGGCTGCGGGTCGGATGTACGGACGAGCAGGCTCATCCAGTCGGCTGCTTTGGCGTTGCCCGTCCAGCGCTTCTGCCCGGTGATGACCCATTCGTCGCCATCGAGCACGGCGCGAGTCTGGACGTTGGCGAGATCGGAGCCAGCGGTGGGCTCGGAGAGGCCGGCGGCGCCGATCCATTCGCCGCGGGCGCTCAGTTCGAGGAGCTGGCGACGCCGGTCGCCGGTTGCGTGCTGGGTGCCGCCGCCCTGGGCGCGGGCGATGATGCTGGCGACGCTCATCCAGGCGCGGGCGAGTTCTTCGGAGATCATGCAGTATTCGAAGACGCCAAGACCCAGGCCGCCGAACTCTTTGGGTATCTGGATACCGAAGTAGCCTTGCTTACCCATGCGTTCGAGGAACCAGCGGGGAATCTCGGCCTTCTGGGGGTCAAGTTCGTTCGCGAGCGGGAGGGCTTCTTCCATCGCGAAGCGGCGAGCTTCGGCCTGGATGGCTTCGCGTTCGGGCGTGTGGTAGGGCGGGAAGAGGACGGGGACGGGCGGCGCTAGCGGTTCGGGCATATCAGGACTCCTTCCGCATGGCCACGAGGTTGGTGCGGCGATACGAGAGGATAAGCTCGTCGCGCTGGTTATGGGCTTCGGTGTACCAGGTGATAATGCCGGTGTTCGGGCGGCTGACGGAGGTGCGCTGGTCTTCGACAACGGACTTCGCGGTAAGGGTATCACCGGGATAGACGGGGGCGTGGAAGACGCATTCGTTGACGCCGAGGAAGGGGCCGCCACCCTCGCTCAGGTCTTCGACGGAAAGGCCGACGACCGTGCAGAGGACAAGCATCGGGTTTACGACGGTGTCCGGGTGGCCGTGGGCGCGGGCGTACTCGGCGTTCAGGTACATCGGGTTCCAGTTGCACATGGCGGTCGAAAAGAGGGCGTTGTCGCCGTTCGTCAGCGTGCGGCCCCAATGGTGGCGCCAGACCTGCCCAGGTTCGAAATCCTGGTACTGGTTACCGTGGCGGACGAGGGGGAAGGTGGAGGGGTCGAAGGACATGGCGGCAGTATAGACGGGAGACGGGAGACGGGTGACGGGACGGGGGGCGGTGGCGTGGAGGGCCGGGGTGGAACCTGAGATAGGACGGGCTTCCTGCGGGGGCCGAAGGGTGCGGGGTGCGTCTGTGGACCATTCGTTCCGCGATTTTGATTCGTTTATACCGATGCAGTCATGCAGTGTGGACAACATATCAACTATTAGCATAAATATGTCCTGGCAGTCGTTGTTTCCGTCCGTCCCGCGTGGCTGGATCGTCCATCGACCCTTGCCTAATCACCGTTCAGTCAGCCACACTCCGCGTACTCCCGACCGAGCGGAGCTCGCCATGCCTTCACAATTCGAACAACGATCTCCGGAACGCGCGCCGGTTACCAGAATTGCCCGTAGCTGGCAATTGCCGAACCCGGCGGGTGCTCTGGCCAGCGGTGGCCCGGGATGACCAGCCAAACAGACGCTCTTGTCCGGGAGAGTATCGGGCGCTGGCAGGAGCAATTGCTGCAGCTCGATCGCCGGAACCGTCTGCTCTATTGGAGGGAGTCTCGTACATCGTCCGTCCCCATCACCTGCGACGACCTCGACGGCTTCGTAGACCGGCTTGAG
>JANXYE010000644.1 GCA_025350285.1 Chloroflexota bacterium | reverse complement strand
CCCCGCCTCGGCCGTAGGCGCTGTAGTCGTCCTTGTCCAGTGCCCGGGGATTCGAAGTGCGATGGAGGAACTCGAGGTAGTTGTGGAAGTATCGGTCGGCACCGGCGAGCTGTGCTTCACCCGAAGCAACGGCGAGATGATAGTTGGCAATAACCTGGAAGCGGGCAGGATCATGTCCGGCGCGCTCTAACTCTGCGCGGTACTGGCCGAGGTACGTAGCCTGTCGCGCCGTGGAGTCCAGGAGGAAGGGGGCGACGATAATGTTGTATCCGTTTCGTCCGGCCCAGACATATGACTCTGGCGTGGCTACACAGCCGACGAACACAGGTGGATGCGGCGATTGGATTGGGCGAGGCCCGAGCCGGTGGCCGTTGAACGCCCAGTGCTTGCCTGCATGCGTGACTTCCTCTTCGGTCCAGAGTCGATGGACGACGTCCCACGCTTCCTCGAATCGTTCGCGTGACTCTCCGCTGGGAATTCCCAGGACATCGAAGTCGTAGCTGTAGATTCCGCGACCGATGCCGAACCGCAAGCGTCCCCCGGAGAGCACATCCACGGCTGCCCAGTCTTCGGCAATGAGGATGGGATGGCGCTGGGAGAGAAGGGCGACCGCCGTACCAATTCGGACGTACGCCGTCGCGCTGGCAATCGCCTGTGCGACCACGGCGGGAGATGAGAATCCGTACCCGGGATATCGATGTTCGGCGATCCAGATGGCGTCAAACTGAAGGGCATCGATCAGTCGCCACTCGCGCATCAGGCGGGCGTACCAGTCGCTGAACGAGCCGTGAACGGCGGCATGGTAATCGGATAGATAGCAGAAGCCAAATTCCATAACGTTCCACCCATCCGGCGGCGATTGCGCCTTCACAACAGGAGATCGCGCAGGGCTACCGGGAAACCCGGCCCGTAAATCGTCTACTTGGCGGTCGCGAGCGCCGCCGCGCGCCCCTGGGGTGTCCACTGATCCTCGTATTCGGACCAGATGTCCCGCAGGTACGGCATGACTTCGGTAGCGAAGAGGTGCGTGTTCTTGTTCGTCTGCTCTTCGCCGAGGTTACCGACCTGAAGCATACAGATGAGTTGGCCGATCCTCAGCGACTTAACGAGCTCGCGCAGCTTTTCCCGTACGGTCGCTGGGCTGCCGGCGATTACGAAACCCTGGTCAACGTAGTCTTTGAACGCCAGTTGTCCACTGCGAGCCAGTTGAAGGTCGTTCCCGCGCTCACTCACGCGCGCTCCCTGGCGAGTCAGATCCGCCGCGTGGATCATGGACCGTGGACTCTGGTAACCGGGCGCGCTCGCGAACCTTCGCGGCACTCGCTGGGCAAACCGGTAGAAGTACTCTACGCCTTCCTTGTATTCCTTCTCGGCCTGGGCGTCGGTCTCTGACACGCAGACGATCTGGGTGAAGGCGAAGCGGTTCGGATTCATGTCACCGTTCTGCGAGTTGACGTATTCCCAGTATCCGTCCACGACCGGTTTTGCTTTACTTAGGCCCGAAAACGAAAGATGCCCGTAGCAGTAGTTGTACTTGTTGGTGAGTTCCCACGTCTCCAGACTGCCTCCGCCAGGCACCCAGATCGGCGGGTTGGGCTTTTGGATAGGCTGCGGCCAGCTGTTTACATACCGGAGCTGCGTGTACTCGCCGTTGAACGAGAACGGCTCCGGCTCGCGCCACGCGCGCAGGATGAGGTCGTGGGCTTCCTGCCAACGCGCGCGAAGTTGGCCCGGTGGCATCCCGTAGCAATAGGCTGCGTCCATTGGGGTCCCCAGGACGAGGCCCGCGATTACCCGCCCGCCCGAAATGACATCGATTGTCGCTATTTCCTCGGCGACGCGCGTGGGCGGGTTATACAGAATAATACTGTCGCCGATGATCAAGATTGAAGCTTTTTGTGTGTTCCTGGCCAGTATGGCGGCAAACAAGTTGGGAGAAGGTGTCATCGCGCCGGCGTACTGGTGGTGCTCGTTCACCGCAATGCTGTCAAAGCCCATTTCGTCCGCGTACTGGTATTCGTTCAGGTAGGCGTCGTACATCTTCTTGACCAACTGTGGGTCCGCCAGCGAACGCGGGACATCGACCCAACTGCTATCGTTGGTCTCGGCGAACGTAGTGGGCAGATGCGGGTAGGTAACTTCGGCGAACCAGTGGAACTTCAAGATGGCTCCGCGCCTGAAGGATCCCAGCCAAACGGTTGGTAGGCAAGAGGCGAGGTAACACTATGAGGCTGCCTTCCCCGTGTCAAACGCTGGCGGAGTTGACACCCGACCGCTCGTCGCCCTATCGTCGCCCCCGATACCAACCGAACGTTTGGCTGGCACCCGGCATCTCGCCCGAGCCGCGTCCCGTTCAGGATCGGAGACAAGATGCCCGCGACCTCGCAGCTGATCCGGGTCGGCCCATACGAGGTGGATGTCGTTGAGTACGGCACTGGAGAACCGCTCGTCTACCTGCACGACGTCAACGGACCGCCAGGTGCGGTCGCCTTCATCGAAAAGTTGGCCGAGTCCCGTCGCGTGATCGTTCCGGCCCATCCGGGTTTCGGGCGTTCATCCGAAGACGCCGCGATCCGTCACATGCTGAACGTCGTGGTCTTCTACCAGGAGCTTTTCGAACGGCTGGCTTTAACGACGGTTGATCTCGTCGGACACTCCCTGGGCGCCATGTTCGCTGCTGAGGTTGCGGCCGTCTCGGCGGCTTCCGTGAGGAGACTCGTCCTGGCCGCCCCGCTCGGCCTCTGGTTGGAGGAAGCTCCGGTGCCCGATTTCCTGCCGAGCGGCGGCCCCGCGCTCGCCCGCATGCTTTGGGCAGATCCGGCGCGGGCGATTTTACCGCCCTCCGGCGGCCCAACCACGGAAGACGCGGAATTGCTGGCGCGCCACACGGCCAATATCGCCGCCGCTACGAACTACCTGTGGCCCTTGCCTGATCGCGGCCTTGCGCCCCGCTTGCGTCGGATCAGCGCTCCGACGCTCCTCATCTGGGGCGATTCGGATCGTGTGGTCGGTCCGGCCTACCGCGCTGCGTTCCAGTCGAGGATCTCTGGATCGAGGGTGGATATCATTCCGTCCGCGGGCCACGCCGTGCCCCTGGAGCAGCCCGAAGCGTTCGCGAAATCCGTGCTCGAATTTCTCGGCTAACCCCGGCAGTGTCGCTTGATCGCCTTCAGGAGCGCGGTAATCCGAGCCCCTGGAGGGCGATCACGTTGCGCTGGATTTCGTTGCTGCCGCCGACGATTGTCATCGCGACATTCAGGCGCGACAGGTAGTTAACCGCTTCGATAAGTGGGTGGACACCTCGTCCCGTTAGCGGAGCCAGGGTACCGATCAATTCGCTCCCGAAGGCCGCGATGCGGCTCTCCAACTCCGTGCAATACGTCTTTACAATCGAAGCCTCGATGCGCAACTTTTCGCCGGCCGCAAGCTTGGATGCGGTCATATCTTGAATGAGCTGTGCTCCCTCGATCTCGATGTCCAGCTCGGCGAGCCGCTCTCGCACCCATGACTGATCGCTCAACGGCCGGCCGTCAGCACCGGTGGTTGTCCGCGCATATTCGGTGATCATGTCGAAAAGCGTAGAGAAGTGGGCATATGGAATGCCACCGAGACGATCGAGGTCGAGCGACTCCCGGACGTAGTCCCAGCCCTTGTTCTCTTCGCCCAGGAGACGCGATCTGGGTACGAACACGTCATCGTAGTAGGTCGCGCCTACATTCGATCCGGCCAGGGTTGGGTTCTGGGTGCTGCTGAACCCCTCGGAGGTGGTGTCGATCAACAGAACGGATATGCCACGCCGGACCGGAGCGGCGGGGTCCGTCCGCGCTGCGAGAAACATGATCTCGCCCGGCTTCGGGTTCCCATACAGCTTCTGCCCGTTGACGATGTAGCCATCACCATGGCGAACCGCTCGCGTGCTGAGGTTGGCCAGGTCCGAACCCGTCTCGGGCTCGGTGAAGCCAAGTACGAACTCCAGTTCGCCGCGCCGCATTTTGGGAAGCATCTCTGCCTTGGTCTCTTCGGTCCCGTACTTGATGATGAGAGGCCCGAGAACGTTTGCGTTGTACAGGGGGAAGGGTGCGCCAACGCGCTGCATCTCGTGGCTCAGGATGTACTTTTCCATGGGCGTCACGGGCATGCCACCGTACTCGGCTGGCCAGCCCATCGCGAACCAACCTTTGTCTGCGACCTTCGCCCGAAACGCGGCTTCTCGTTCCGGATCGTGCTTATCGCGCCCGGCGACGGGATCGGCTGGTCCCCACTCCCGCTCGACGAACGCTCGCACGTCGTCGCGGAACTGAAGCTCTTCGTTACTGAAGCGGAAGTCCATTGCTATCCCCTACTCCGCGAGAACTAGTTGGCTGATGACGGCCCTGTGCTCGTGCGGCGTGTCGTAGTACGCGGAAGCGCTCAGCGTCATTCGGTAGCTCAATTGCACCCGGTGGTTATCGACGAAGCCGACACCACCATGGATCTGGATTGCGTCTCGCGTCACGCGCCGCGCTACATCACCGAGGAATGCTTTCGCCCGCCTGGCGGAGCGTTCGAACGCTCCTGTGCCGTGCATGGCCGCGGCCTTGTAGGCCAGGTTTCGGGAAACCTCCACGGCGATGAGCATGTCGGCGCAGCGGTGTTGAATCGACTGGAAGGCGCCGATCGGTTGTCCGAACTGGATGCGCGTCTTTGCGTATTCGACGGCCAGTTCGAGTGCTCGTTCGCTGGCCCCGAGGAGCAGGAGGGCGTTCCCTGCCGCTCCGCCGAGAAGGACATCGGCGGCCAGCCCTGCCTCGAACACCTGGAGCACCGGCGCCCCGGCGAAGATGACCTGGCCGGCTGCTTCGGCGCCGGGCGAATCCAGGTTGCGGCGGCTCACGCCGGTGGCCGTCGCCTCGACCAGGAGGACCGAGCCAGCAGCGGGGACGAGAAAGTGTGTCGCGAGTTCGGGCCAGGCCACGCCGTGGACGGTCCCACTTACCGAACCGCCGTTGAGTTGCGGCGGCGCGTCAAGCCCGCTGGGGCCACACCAGACCACCGTGAATTCGCCGGATGCCAGCTTTGGCGCCAGGCCACTTGCCCCGGGCTGGCCAGCGAGGGCGAGCCCCGCGGCAACCGATGAATGCACGAAGGGCGTTGCGAATGCCGCGCGGCCCATCTCCTCGATCAGGGGTGCGGCCTCCATGAGGCCTCCGGGAAACCCGCCAACCACTTCGGGGAACGGTGCGGCCGTCCACCCCAGCGAAATCAGCGCTGGCCAAAGCTCGGCGTCTCTCGCGGGCCGGTCGTTGTAAAGCTCGCGCATGCGGTCCAGCGGGAACTTCTGGTTGAAAAAGTCCGCGGCCGACCTGCGAAGCAATTCCTGCGATTCGGTTAAACGGTGATCCAAGCGAGCCTCCTCTGGATGCTCAAACGGCCAGGGCGGTGTCTCAGCGCCCGTGGAATACGGGTGGGCGCTTCGCGGCGAAGGCAACCGCGGCCTCAGTGGTGTCTTCCAGGGCGTTGAGGAACTTCCTCGACTGCATCTCCCTTTCGACCATGTCCGGGGCCGGGCTCTGGCGCATCGAAGCCATTAGAGCCTTTGTACGCCGCACGTGCTGTGGGGGCAGCGCCAGGAACTTCCGAGCCCAACGCCATGCGGCATCCATGAGCTGATCGTCCGGCACCACCTCGTTAAGCAGGCCCAGCTCCAGGAGCCGGCGCGCGGTCACATGTTCACCAAGGAGCGTGAATTCGACGCCAACGGCCCATGGGAGCACCTCGGCAACCGGGAACCAGTACGGTCCCAACACGCCGGTCGGGATCTCCCCCATGGAGAACCTCGCGGATTCGGCGGCTACGCGGATGTCGCAACCTGCCGTCATGTACCATCCGGCGCCGATGGCATAGCCGTTGACCGCCGCAATCAACGGTTTGTCAGTATCCGGCACGCCAAAGATGTTCCATTCGGCGGTGTAGGTCGGCTCGGGCGCGTTTCCGGTCTCGGCCTGGGCTTTAAGGTCCCGGCCGGCCGAAAAGCCCCGCCCCGTCCCGGTGAGGATCGCCACCCAGGCGTCGTCGTCCGCCACGAACTGGCGGAAGGCCGTTCGCAGTTCGTCGAACATCGCGGGCGAGAGAGCATTGAGCCGCTCCGGGCGGTTCATGCGGATGACGGCGACGCGATCCGAAACTGTGTATTCGATAAATTGCAAAGCACTTCTTCCTTCACTGCGGCCTGCGGCGGCTTAGAGATTCGCCTGGGCGTGGATCTTTTCGAGTACAGCAAGGGTCTCGGCGGCCCCTGGCCTCGGCCCCTGCAGGGCTCGCGCTCGTTCAGATCCCCACTGGTCGTACGGCAAGGGCGTACCGGGGTGGTTGTAAAGGCCGATCACAATCTCGTCGGCCCCGGCGTCTTCGTAGGCGCCTTGCGTTGCGGGCGTCACATCCATCACGTACACGTGGATGGCG
>JANXYE010000586.1 GCA_025350285.1 Chloroflexota bacterium | reverse complement strand
GGCTGGCCGGTGCGGGTGCGCATCGGCTGCCCGTGCACGGAAATGAAGTCACCAAGGTCCACGAGCTTCAGTGCGTCGTACCCGCTCTCGCCCATCTGGTTGACGCGGCAGAGCACCTGGATGCGCCCGCTCCCGTCCAGCAGGTCGAGGAACGTCACCTTGCCTTGATCCCGGCGCGCCACCACCCTGCCGGCCACATCGACCAGCGTTTCCGGCGCCTCGGACTGCTCCGGCGGAAGCGCCTCGACCATTTCGCTGACGGCGACGGCCTGATGGGTGCGGACGGAACGGGGGGGATACGGGTCAATGCCCAGCGCCCGGAGCTGCGCCAGCTTCGCCAGGCGAGCCGCCATAAGTTCGTCCATACTTGGTCCCCGTGCGGAGTGCCGTTGTCCGCGCGTCTCAGTCGATTTTGAGGATCTTGACCTTCATGACGCCTTTGGGGACGTGCACATCAACGATGTCGCCAACCACCTTGCCGAGCAGCGAAGCGCCAACAGGCGACTCGTTCGAAATGCGGCCCTGAAGCGGATTGGCTTCCGGCGCGCCGACTATCTGGTAATGGCGCCTGGCGCCGTCCTGCTCGACCTGCACGGCGCTTCCGAGCACGACCCGCCCCGATTTGCCAGCGGCCTTCGCATCAATGAGCGTCGCCCGGCGCAGGATGTCTTCGACTTCAAGGATGCGGCCTTCGATCATGCCCTGCTCTTGTTTGGCATCCTCGTACTCCGCGTCGTTCTGACTCGTCCCTTGCTCCTGGGCGTTGTGGATACGCTCGGCCACCAGGTGGCGCTGGCCATGGAGACCTTCGAGCTCCTCCTCAAGCCTTGCTTTACCGTCGCGGGTCAGCGGAACGTTCTTCTCCGTCATGTCGTACCCTTAGGCGCGCTGAGTTCGGGACAAAAACAACCGAGGCGCGCCTCAGCAAATCCCAGTATACGAGCCGCCCGGCTGGCGCGGCAAACGCGGGGAGGCGTGACAAGCGGCAATGGACGAAGAGGAATCGAGCCCGTACCAGCCGCCGCGACGCCCCAGCGCGGGCCTCGACTGGAGCGCCGCGACCGAGCCGGAGCGTATTTGCGAGAGCCACGAGGAGGAAGCGGCCTCGCCCCAGGCGAAACGCGGATCGAGGCGCGGGTGGTGGCGAACGGGCCTGTTGGGCCTGGCCTGCGCGGTCATCGGCGGCGTGCTGGGCGGAGTCATCGTAGCCGTGGCCCGTGACGAAGGAAGCGCGCCTTTGGGCACGACGCCAGCCGCGACAAAGAGCCCGGCGCCGACGGTCAACATCGCCAGCGGGAGTGGGCTGCCCGCGGTTATCGCCCGGGTCCGCCCCGCGGTGGTGAAAATCGAGAGCACGCGGCGTACGAACGCTGGCGTCGAACGCGATGTCGGCAGCGGCGTACTGATCGATAAGCTCGGGCACATCGTGACAAACGCTCACGTCGTGCTCGGGACGGAGACGCTGAAGGTGATCCTGGCCGACGGGAGCGAGTTGCCAGCTATCCTCATCGGCCACGATTCGCCGTTCACGGATGTGGCGGTGCTTCAAATCGGCCCGCCCCCGGGTATCGAGCCGGTGACTGCGGGCGACTCCGCCAGCCTACAGGTGGGAGAGCCTGTCGTTGCAATCGGAAATCCGCTGGCGGAGTTCGCGGGCAGCGTCTCGGCCGGGATAGTGAGCGGGCTGAACCGCAAACGGACGTTCGATGGCGTGAGGCAGGATGACTTCATCCAGACGGACGCGCCCCTGAACAATGGCAACAGCGGCGGCGCTCTCCTGAACGCGGCGGGCGAGTTCATTGGAATGCCGACGGCGGTACTCCGGCAGAACCCCGGCGGGTCCCCGGTGCAGGGTATCGGATTCGCTGTCCCCTCGGCGCGCGTGATGTTGGTCGCGCAGGTGATCATCGCGGCGGGTGGGGCCTACCCCCGCCCAACGCTCGGCCTGGACCACCTAGACCTGACGGCCGACGCGACGCTGCGAGCCTGCCGGCTTGGAGTCGATACAGGTGCGGTGGTCATCGGGCTGGCGCCCGGCGGACCAGCGGCCACAGCCGGAGTCCAACTCTGCGACGTTATCACGAAGGTCGGGGACGACCCGGTGGACCACGACCATCCGCTGCTGAACGCGCTCGTCAGCCGTGAAGCAGGGCAAACGGTGAAGGTTGTCCTAAACCGCAATGGCCGGATAATCGAGGCAGAGGTCCGGCTCGCCAAACGAGGTTGACGTGTTTTTCATCACAGTGAGTCCCGACCGATGATACGTCGTGGCGGCGGCACGACCTGGGGAAGCCGCGGTTCGCCAACTCTCTATGGCCAGCGAGGGTCCCGCGGCCCCGGCCGCTGGATCGTGGTTGGGGGCGCCGCGCTCGTGCTCATCATTTTCGCGTACTTCGTCCTCCGCTCCTGCGGCGGTTCGAGTTGCGCCGACCCGTACTGCCCGTCTGGCGAAGACCCGCCCGTACCGGAGGGATACGCGCGGATCACGAAGGTTTACGAGTTCAACCGCAAGACCACGGGCCCACTGCCATCCGGGTTTGAGGTACAGGCCCAGTTGCCCGTGGAAGGGACGACGAGCGATGGCCGCAACCTCGGGTTCTTCAGCTTCGTGCCCGAAACGCGGAACTGGGAGCCGCTGACGCCGGCCATCCTGGACCAGAGCGGCACGCACGTCTCGGCCACATTGAATACGGCGCCGCGCTATATCGCGGTCCTTCGGCGGCTCTCGGCCGCCGGCCATGTCATCGCCTACGTCCCGCATAACGGCCAGCTCCACCCGGATGCCGTGAAGACGATCACAGTCCTTCATACGCGGGACTTCCGGCCCGCCTCCGACGGCGGCATCCTCGGTGACCTGACCGACTTTGCCCTGACTGGCGTGAAGACAGACGGGTCTGTCGCGCTCTTCCCGGTTATCACGGCGGATTCGAAGGAACTCACGCCGATCGTCTCCGGCATCCTGGCCAACAGCGTAACCCGCTCGGCCCATGTGCAGCAGATAGTGAAAAAGGTGGTGGAAAGCAACCTGGCCGGCATAGACGTGGCGTACACCGAACTCGCGGCCTCTGAACGCACGCCATTTACGCTCTTCGTGACCGAGCTGGCCCAGGCACTCCACCAGCGGAACAAGCGCCTGTCGTTGACGGTGCCGGCGCCACTCAAGACGGCGGAACGCGTCGATGAAGGGGCCTACGATTGGGCGGAACTGGGCCGAGCGGCCGACATCCTGCAGGTGGCGCCATATCGTGACCAGAGCACGCTCCGTCGGGACATGCCAACGATCCTCGACTACTTGAGCATGGCGGTCCAGCCGCTCGACAAGCTCGTCCTTACCGTTTCGCCCTACGCGACCGAAAAAACGCCGGACGGTATCAACGTGCTCACGCTTACGGCGGCGATGAGCATCGCCACCAAGATGGGCCTCCTTGCGGGGGCCGATTCGAAGCTCACGACCAACTCTAACGTCAAGATCCAGGCGTTCAACATCGACACGAGCGCCGGACGGACAGGGATCACCTGGCAGTCCGCCACGGCGACGGTCGCGTTCAGCTATGAGCAGAATGGAGGCCGGACTATCTGGCTCGAGAACGTCTTCAGCATCGGGTTTAAGCTCGAATACATCAGCCGCTACAAACTGGGGGGCGTCGCCGTGGAGGATGCGACAAGCAATGTGCTTCTCGGGAACATCTGGACGGCGCTCGTGCCGTTCGTGAACGGCGGCCAGCCGCTACTGCTGCAACCGAACCCACAGGACCTCATACCTCAGTGGAAGGTAAGCGCTGGCACGTCTGAAGGCGGCCAGAAGGGCGTCCTGAGCTGGGCAACTCCGGCTGAGCCGGGAACCTACACGGTAAGCCTCACGCTGAGCGATGGCGCGTCGCTGTTCGAAAACGAGATCCCGATCACCGTCCAGGCGAAGGACAAGCCCACCACCCCGACCGTCTCCCCGACGGCCGCGAGCCGTTGACGATGGCTTCACAACGGCTCCGAGTCGCCGCGGGGACAGCCCGCGGCGTCCCGCTCAGTCAACCTCGCGGCACGCGGCTGCGGCCCACATCGGGGCTTGTGCGCGAGGCCATCTTCAACATCATCGGTGCAAGCGCGGCGCAGGCTCGTGTGCTCGACCTGTTCGCGGGCACCGGCGCTCTCGGGATCGAGGCGCTCAGTGCGGGCGCGGCATCCGCGGTCTTCGTGGAAGCGGAAGCGGCGTGTTGCACCGCGATCCTGGACAGTCTCTCGCGGACGGGATTCGCCGCCCGCGGCACGGTGGTCCGCGGCCGCCTGCCGGCGGCGCTTCGATCGCTCAGCGGACCATTTGAGCTGATCCTGCTCGACCCTCCGTACGATGCCACGGGGGTAGCCGAACTGCTCGGCGAACTTCGCCCGTTTGCGGCCGCCAACGCCACGATCGTCTATGAGCACGGAAGTCGTTACAATCCGCCGGAACGTCCGAATGGGCTTCGGCTCACGGAACGTCGCGTCTACGGGGATAGCGCCGTGGCGTTCTATTCGCCGGAGGAGGGACAATGAGGATCGCCGTCTACCCCGGGGGATTCGACCCGGTAACCAAC
>JANXYE010000563.1 GCA_025350285.1 Chloroflexota bacterium | reverse complement strand
CCTGGCTGCCGGGCCTGCCCGTGAGTCTGCGCATCCTGCTGATCAGCGTGCTGATGCCGATGCAGGTATCGAGGCTGCCAGCGAAGCTGGCGTAGCCGATGGCGCCGCCGTAGATGCCGCGCTTTTCGCCTTCCAACTCGGAAATGATCTCCCTCGCCCGGATCTTTGGCGCCCCCGAAAGCGTGCCCGCTGGAAAGATCGATCGAAACGCATCGAACATCGTCTTCCCCGGGGCGAGCTTCCCGGACACGTGCGAAACGATGTGCATCACGTGGCTGAAGCGTTCGATGCCCATCAACGAATCGACCTTTACGCTCCCCGGCACGGCGATTCGCCCAACATCGTTGCGGCCGAGGTCCACAAGCATGATGTGCTCCGCCCGCTCCTTCTCGTCCGCGAGCAGTTCGACCGCCAGCCGTTCGTCCTCTTCGGGCGTGGCCCCGCGCCGCCGCGTCCCGGCGATCGGGTGGTTCACGACAACGCCGTCTTCGACCCGCACCAGCAGTTCCGGCGAAGCGCCGACAATCTGGAATTCGCCCATGTCGAGATAGAACATGTACGGCGATGGGTTCACCATCCGCAGCTGGCGGTAGACGTTGAATGGGTGGACCGCCGTCTTCCGCTTCAGCCGATGCGAAGGCACGACCTGGATGACGTCACCGGCGATCACGTACTCCCGGATCTTGGCGACCATGAGTTCGTAGCCTTCGCGGCCCTGGTTCGATTCAGCCAGCGAACTTGTCCTGATCACGGCGCCGGCCTCATCCACCGGGACGTTGACGGCGGGGTGGGCGAGGCGCTCGACGATCCGGTCGACGAGCGCGCTCGCCTCCATGTACGCCCGCTCGATATCGCCATCCAGGCGGCAGTGCGCGATCACCTTAATAACGTGGTGAAGGTGGTCGAACACGAGCATCGCGTCGCAGAACAGGAACATCGATTCGGGTATGCCCACGGAATCGCTCAGCTCCCGCTCGACGCGCGGTTCAAAGTGGCGGACCGCGTCGTACGCCACGTAGCCAATGGCGCCGCCCGTGAACGCCGGGAGGTTCGGCACGGGCACGATCTTGAAGCGCGCTAGCTCCTGCTCGAGCGGGATCAGCGGGTCGCCTTCGAACTCGGTCCCTGGCCCGGTCTTGAGCACGCGATACGGCTGCGTCCCGATGAACGAATAGCGCGCCAGCCGTTCGCCGCCCTCGACCGACTCGAGCAGGAACGAATACGACCCCTGCCGCACCTTCAGGAACGCCGAAACCGGCGTCTCCATGTCCGCCATCACCTCGCGGTAGACGGGCACGAGGTTTCCCTCTCCCTTCGCCGCGATGGCTTTCACTTCGTCGAGCGTCGGCCGCAGCATCATTTGCCTCCTCGCCGGCTCCCCTCTCCCGCGAAGTCGGGAGAGGGGCTGGGGGTGAGGGCCGCAACTCGGAACTTAGAAAGGTAGTTGAGGTCGAGGGCGTCGCGCACCATCTCCATCGTCTCCTTCGCGATCACCCTGGCCCGGTTCGTGCCAGCCTCGAGCGCTTCCCGCACGAGCGACATGTTCCCTTCGTACTGCGCCCGCTGCTCCCGGAACGGGTCGAGCAGCTCGTTCAGCGCCACAGTCAGCCGATCCTTGAGGATCTTGTTCCCGACACCGGTCTTCGAGTACTGCTCTTTCAGCCCGGCGACGGTGGACGTGTCCCGGTCGAAGGCGTCGAGGTAGAGGAAAATCGGGTTCTCTTCCACCTTGCCCGGCTCATCCAGGCCGCGCGGCGGGCCGGCGTACATCGCCTTCACCTTCTTGGCGACGGTGGCGGCCGAATCCTTGAGGTCGATCGTGTTGCCGCGGCTCTTGCTCATCTTGGCGTTGCCATCGGTGCCCACGAGCCGCGGCACTCGGCCAACGAGCCCCTCTGGCTCGGGGAAGATAGGCTTGAACTCGCGGTTGAAGCGCCGGGCCGTCTCGCGCGTTAGTTCGATGTGCGGCAGCTGGTCCTCGCCCACGGGCACGAGGTGGGCGCGCGGCATCAGGATGTTCGCGACCTGCATCACAGGGTAGTTGTAGAAGGCCACGGGCACCGACTTGCCCTTTGTTTGGCCATCCTCGGGGTTTTCGATCGCGGCCATCTCCGCTCTGAGCGTCGGGTTCCGCTCAAGCATCCCCAACGGCAGAAACCAACTCAGCCAGGTCGTCAGCTCCGCGTGCTCTGGCACGAGGCTTTCGATCACGAAGCTGCTGCTCTCCGGGTCCAGGCCCACGGCCAACCAGTCCAGCGCCACCTCCCAGACGGCGTTTCGCACACGCGAAATGTCGTCGGCGTAGTCGCTCACCTGGTAGTCGGCGATCAGGAAGTAGCACTCGTACTCGTTCTGCAGGCGCACCCAGTTTTCGAGCGCGCCCGCGTAGTGTCCGAGATGCAACGGCCCGGTCGGCCGGATGCCCGTGAGGATGCGTTTGCGTTCGCTCATCGCATCGTCCGCTCTCCCCGCGGCGGCGGGCCGCCACGCTGCATCGGCGGCCGCGGCCCCTGGCCCTGGGGGCCCATCGGCGCCGGCCGGTCGAGCGCGCGTAGCAAGCCGTTGACCTGGCGCGACGCCGTCTCCGCGAGGTCGAATTCGTTGCCGAAGACGGTGTCCTGCTCGTTCGTCACGGCGGCCAGCACGTGCAGCCACGAACGGCACTGGGCCAGCGCCCCGCGTGCATCGCGGTAGAGCGCGGCCTGGCCCGGCCCTTCGCGCGAGGCCCCTTCGGCGATCAGCGCGCAGGCCAGCCCGGCCTGTTCGAAGGCCTTCGTCTGGGCGTCCGCCGACGCCTTCAGGTTCGAGCCGATCTTCAAGCGTCCGACCGCCGCCGTGAGCTTCACGGCCGTGTTCCACGCTTCAACGTTCTGGTAGGCGAATTCGGCCACTGTGCTCCCTCCGGGACATCCTGCGGGCTGCGAAGGATGTTCGTCTCAGTTCTGAGTTCTCAGTACTGAGTTCTGAG
>JANXYE010000512.1 GCA_025350285.1 Chloroflexota bacterium | reverse complement strand
ACGGAGCGGTCTCTCCAGTGAGCCCGCGGCCGGGCGGTCGCGATGCGGTCGAAAGGCGTTCCCTGCCCTTGTGCAAAATCTGACGCCCCACCCTGCGGGGCGTGGCGCCAACTAAACCTAATTGTGATTCACTACACTAGCAGGGTGTTGAAAAACTCCCTTATCATAGATTTATGCCCCGCGTACAGGTTCAGAAAAGCACGTTGAGTGATGTGTTATTGTCGAGTCGCGCGAAATAGAGGGCTTAAATCAACACCCTGCTAGTTGAGGCTGGCTCACTCGGCGCGCGGGTAGCTGCCGAAGACCTTGACCTCGGCGCAGAGCGGGCGGATAGCGGCGAGCGCGTCGCGGCCAGCCTCGTCATCCTGGTGTCCGACGAAGTCCACCAGGAAAACGTATTCGCCGAACACCGCCTTTGTCGGCCGGCTCTCAATCTTCGAGCAACTGATACCGCGCCGCGCGAATTGGTCGAGCACGCCCGCCAGCGAGCCCGGGCGGTCCTGGGTGAATGTGAAGGCGATGCTCGTCCGGTCGTGACCCGTCGGGAGCTGTTTGCCGCGGCCAAGGACGACGAAGCGCGTCGCGTTGTTGTCGGCATCGTGGATTGCGGCGGCGACGATAGCTCCGCCATAAAGCTCCGCCGCTCTGCTCGTGCCGATGCCCGCCGCGCCGAGGTCGCCAGCGACCGCCGCCTCGACCGCCGCGCTCGTTGAAAGGGATGCTTCGAGGCGGGCGTTGGGCAGCCGTTCGGCCAGGAAGCGGCGGCACTGGTTGAAGGCGTGGGGGTGAGAGTAGATGACGGACACATCCTCGATCCGCGTACCCGGCCGGGCTATCAGGTTGTGGACGACATGCACCACCACTTCGCGCTGGATATCGAGCGTGCTGTCGTGGATGAGGATATCGAGCGTTTCCGCCACCGAGCCGTTCAGCGAGTTTTCGATAGCGAGCACGCCCTGCTCGACGGCCCCGGCTTCTACCGCCGCGGCGATCGCCGCATGGGACGGAAAAGGCACGTGCTCCGCCCTCGGGTCGGCCTTGATCGCCGCTTCTTCGCCGAACGTCCCCGGCGGGCCGAGGTAACCGAGGCGCGCCGCGCTCACGTGTCGAGGCCGTGAGTCGCCCCGATAAGCGACTCGCGCAGCACTTCCAGGCTCTCCTTGCGCGTGACCACGACGAGGGCGTCGCCCGCGTTCAAGCGCGTTTCGCCGCTCGGTATGCGGGGCACACCGCCCGGATCGACGACGAGCGATATGAGCGACTCTGGCGGGAGCAACACTTCGCGCACCGAACGTCCCGCGACCGGCGACGTGTTCGGCAGGCGGATTTCGACCAATTCGAGGCCGCTGTGCATCTGGAGCAGCGGGATCATCTCGTGCGTTGGGAGTTCCTGCTCGATCTGCGCAAGAATCGCCTGAGTGGCGGAAATCGTCGTCTCAACACCGCGCTTTTTGAAGAGCAGTTCGTTCTTCGGGTTATTGATGCGCGCGATCGTGCGCGGAACGCCCCGCTGGCGGGCGATGTCGCAGACGACAAGGTTGTCTTCATCGTCACCCGTCACGGCCGCGACGAGGTCGGCCCGCACCACGCCGGCGCGGTCCAGCGTGGACGCTTCGCAACCGTCGCCGTTCATCACGTGCTCGCCAATCTCATCCGCGATCTGCTTGCAGCGGCCGGCCTCGCGTTCGATCACGAGCACCTCGTGGTTGCCGTTGATGAGTTCCTGGGCGAGGTAGAAGCCCACCTTGCCCCCGCCAGCAATAATTACGTACATCAGGCTATCGTCCCTTTTCCCGCAGAAGCATATCCACCATCAACTGCGCGCCAACGCTCGTTGGGCTGAAGGTTTCGAGGCCGAGTTCGTGGAAGATCTGTTCACGGCCCGGGTCGTAAACGCGGCAAAGCACGCGGCGAATCCCGTACACTTCTTTCGCCATCATGCTCGCGAAGTAGTTGCGGTTGTCGCCCTGGGTGAGGGCGAAGAACGCATCCATATCGCGAATTCCGGTCCGTTCGAGGACCGGTCCATCCATCCCGTTGCCGACGGCACGCTTGCCGCGAAAACCTTCGGGAAGGCGGCTAAAGGCGGCCTGATTCATATCCAGCACTGTCACACTGTGGCCGAGCTCCTCAAGGATCCCGGCCACTCGCGCCCCCACGCGCCCGCAGCCCATGATCATCACGTTCATCGCGGCTCCTTATTCATGCTCATGTTCGAGCCTTGGCACTGTGCCCTGCCGCACGACAATCACTTCGCTCGTGGCGTGGCGCAAGACGAAATCGGCCGTCCGGCCTTGCTGGAAGTCGCCGATCAGCGGTTTACTGCCGATGCCGAGGACGACCGTGTCCGCCTTGCGGTCCCGTGCTTCATCGACGATAGCCTGGCCGGCCTCGCGCGCCTGAAGCAACTCCCCTTCAACGTGGTAACCGGTCGCACTGGCGATCTCCTCCGCTTTGCGCAGGAGTTGCTCGCCCCGGCGCGCGTCCGCGTCCATCTCAGCGTTGAGAGGCAACGAGCGCAGCACCTCAATCACATGCACGGCGAAGACCTTGCTCTTGCGCTGTTTGCCGAGGGCGCAGGCCACGGAGACCGCTTCCAGGCTGGCGGCGCTGTTCGTGACCGGGACAAGAATGACGTGGTTGATTGCCATCTATTTCTATCCATGCGCGGCAAGTGGCCGCCAACCGAACCCGCCTCTTACGTATCGTCCTGCGCGAACCAGAGCCGCACAACGCCGTTCAGGACAAGAACCAGCCCGATGGCCGTACCAACGTTCCAATCGGCCGTCTGGCTCAGCATGAAGAGGATGAGCACGATCCCAAGAACGATGGAAGTGACCGAGAAGATGTAGTTGGCGGTTCGCATTGGCAGCCGCCCCGCGCGGCATCTCCTTGCTACGGGCTAGATGGAATGCTACCCCCGCTCTGTTGAACACGAAAACGAAGGCTCAAGCCGCCCGCGCGTGAGCATAACCGGAGGTCACCGGCCCCCGGCGTTGCCGGTTCATTCGGGGGCCCGCGGACGGTGGCCGTCAGATCTTTGCGGAGGCTCAAGCCCGGCGCGGAGACAACGAACCGCTCGTTATAACCCGCGGCCAGGATTGGCATCGCGAATCAAGAGGCACGCACGCGGCAATCCTAGCCGTGACGGATACGGAGCGGTCTCTCCAGTGAGCCCGTAGCCGGGCGGCCAAGAAAAAGTTCGAACGGGGTTCCCTGCCGTTGTGCAAAAATCTGACGCTCACGCGCCCGCGGATTTCTTTGCCCGCCAATTCATCCAGCCCGTACACTTCCCCATCTGGGCGGCGGCTGTAGGAGGCGGTTCTTGGACGTACGCGTGGAATCCGGCGACATCGTGGCGGCGAGGGCCGACGCACTCGTAGTCAATCTGTTTGAAGGTGTGGATAGCCCGCGCGGCGGCACTGGCGCCGTCGATTCAGCCCTTGGCGGCGCGATAAGCCAGCTCATCGCTCTCGGCGACATCCGCGGCAAGTCCGGCGAACTGACCCTCATCCACACGTTTGGGAAGATAGCGACCCCGCGCGTCATCGTCGCCGGGCTCGGCACAGCGGCCGACTTCAACATCGATTCGGTCCGCAATCTCTCCGCGAACGTCGTTCGCTACGCGCGCCGGCCCGGGGTGTCCACCATCGCGACCATTGCGCACGGGGCAGGCATCGGCGGTCTTGATCCTGAAGCCTGCGCGCAGGCGGTGGCCGAAGGGGCGATCCTCGGCGGATACCGATTCCAGCGCCACAAGGCCACCAGCCTGACGGATGACGACCGCATGGATGTCATCTCCCTCACTATCTTCGAAGCCGACTCGGGCAAAGTGGCCGCCATGCGTGCGGCCGCCTCCCGCGGCAGTTTACTCGCGAACGCTACCAACGCGGCGCGCGACATGGCGAACGAGCCATCAAACCACCTGACCCCGACCATGCTCGCTGAACGGGCAATCGCTATCGCCGCTGCCCCGGGCCTCGAAGTCGAGATACTGGAGCGGGCCGACATGGAAGCCAAAGGCATGGGCTCCCTCCTCTCGGTTGCCCGCGGGAGCGCCCAACCGCCGAAGCTCGTGCGTATTTCCTACAAAGGCAAAGGTGGCGCGGGCTACGACCTCGCACTGGTGGGCAAGGGGATCACGTTTGATACCGGCGGCATC
>JANXYE010000511.1 GCA_025350285.1 Chloroflexota bacterium | reverse complement strand
ACGGAGCGGTCTCTCCAGTGAGCCCGCGGCCGGGCGGTCGCGATGCGGTCGAAAGGCGTTCCCTGCCCTTGTGCAAAATCTGACGCCCCACCCTGCGGGGCGTGGCGCCAACTAAACCTAATTGTGATTCACTACACTAGCCGCTAATCGCGCTCCACCGCACCCTCTTCGCATGGCCTACAACCCCGCCGAACTCGAGCCGCTCGAAGTCGCGTTTCTCGGCGTGCTGTGCATCGGGCTGCCGCCTTCGAAGGCGGCCGGGAGCAATGCCTTCCGCGCGGATCATGTGACGGCGGTGGTCGCGGGGCTGCGCGAGGCGGGGGAGCGGAGCGCCTACCTGGCGGCGGACGGCGAATCGGCGGCGGCCCCATTTCGGGCACGGTTGAAGGTAGCGCGCGAGAGCCTCGCGGCGAAGGGCATCCTGGCGGAGCAGCCCGCGGGAATGCCGGCGGCGGCCGGTGGGTTCGAGGCCGGTCTGGAACTGGACCTCGTGGATCCGGACGCCCAGCCAGCGGTGATGGATCGGTATCTCGCGCAGGTCTGCATGGAAGAGCTGTTCAACCTCCCGGCCGTCTACCCATTCCTGATGGAGCGCTACGCGGCAAGCGGCGAAGTCTGGCGGCGGCTGCGGGACGGGGGTTACCAGGCGTAGCGCGGGGCTACTCGTCGGATGCGAAGATGGCGTCGAGGGTCAGTTCGAACCCGTCTGCCGCGAAGCCGGCATCGTCGCTTGTGAGCGTTGAGTTGCCCGCAAGCGTGCGCGGCTCGGCGTCGTGGCGATAGAGCGTCACCGTCCGGCGCCGGGGATCGACCACCCAAACCCGGGCGCTGCCAGCGGCGAGGTACTCGCGCACCTTCGCAGTGACGGTATCGGCCACATCGTTGGGCGAGACAATTTCGACCGCGAGCGTTGGTGCGGCCGGGAAGTGCCGGACGGTGTCTCGTCCGCTCGGGAGCCTCTCGGAGGCGATGAAGCCCACGTCTGGGGCGACGACGCGGTCGGGATTCCAGCGGAGGACAAAGCCAACGTCGTTGCGGACTTTCCCGAGCCAGTGCATCGAGACGAACGGATGGAGGGCCAGGAGTATCCGCAACGCGACATCGGCGTGCCGCTCACCGGGCTGGCTCATGAAGGCTATCCTCCCATCGCAAAGTTCCATGCGGCGACCGAGTGGGTCGTCCGGGAGTTCAAGGAACTCGTCGGCGGTGAGCAGGCGCTCGGCAACGAGAGTCGTCATGGAGTCATTGTAGGGCATGTGCAGACTGGCTATCCGTCCGCGGCGAACACCGCGTTGAGCGTGAGTTCGAACCCGTCTGCCGCGAACCCGGCATCGTCACTGGTGAGCGTAGCGTTCCCCGCAAGCGTGCGCGGCTCAGCGTCGTGGCGATAGAGCGTCACCGTCCGGCGCCGGGGATCGACCACCCAAACCCGTCGCGAACCCGCCTCCAGGTAGCCGAGGGCTTTCGTGGTGACCCGCATAAGCCGGTCGTTCGGTGACACGATTTCGACCGCGAGCGTGGGTGCGCTATCGAACGCCTTGGTGCGGTCGCGCGCCGGATCGAGGTCCGAGTAGGCCATGAAGGCGACATCGGGGCCGACAACTCGGGAGGACGAGAGGATGAAGCCCGTCGCGCGTACAAGTCTCCCGAGACGGTGGGGAGACGAGAAAGCCTTCAGTGCATCGCCGATGTTTTCAGCGATCTCGCCATGTTCCTCCCCCGGATGGGACATGTAGACCACCTTCCCGTCCCAGAGTTCCAGGCGGTGGCCTTCGTCCTCCGGCATCGCGAGGAACTCATCGGCGGTGAGCAGGCGCTCGGCAACGAGAGTCGTCATGCGGCCATTGTAGCGCATGAGCCGGGGCCTCAGGCCGGGGCGGGCCACTGGCGCCGCCAGAGATAGCAGAGCACCCCGCAGGCAACGCCGACGTTGAGCGATTCGACGCGCGGGTCCATTGGAATGGCGCAGACGAAGTCGCTCTCCCGGCGGAGGAGCTGGCCGATGCCTTCGCCTTCGCTGCCCATGATCAGCGCGGTCTTCTTCGGCCAATCGAAGGCGGTCGCGGGTTGGGCGTCCCCGCCCGTATCCGCGGCGACCACCCAGTAGTCATGTTCCTTGAGGATTTCGACCGCCTGGGCGAGGTTCTGCGGCGAAGAGACGGGCGCGATAAAGCTCAACCCGGCGCTCGCGCGATGGACGCCCGGCGTGAGCAAGGCGCCGCGCCGCCGCGGCAGGACGATCGCATCGACGCCCGCGGCGACCGAGGTCCGCAACACCGCGCCCACGTTCTGGGGGTCGGTCACGCTATCGAGGAGAAGTACGAGCGAGGGGCCGGCGCTCTTCGCGATCGCGCGAAGGTCCACGGTCGGGAGGTCTTTGAGGCGGACGAGGACGCCCTGGTGGACGCCGTCGCCAGTCAGCTCGTCGAGACGGAAGAGATCGACGGGCGTCGTTGCGACACCGGTGGCGGTGGCCTGCTGGACCAATCCGTGGACGCGTTCGTTCCGTGAATCCTGCAAATAAAACAGCGAGCGCACGACGCCCGCGCGGAGCGCCATCGCGCAGGCGTTGACGCCGAAGGCCACGTCATCCGGGGTGGCGTTGGGTTTGGGGCGCATGCGGGCCATCGACGCCAGTGTACGGCAGCGCAGGCCACGAGACGGCCCCGGCCCGTCAGTCCAGCGGGAGTACCGGGGCGAGCGCCGGGACGACGATCGAAAGGCCGCTGGCCCGGGCGACGGCGCCGACAGGTACCATGTTCGCCATCGCGAGCCCGTTCGTGAGCGGGAAGAGGCCCATCACGCACCCTGGAAGTAGTCCGCCCCGCATTGGCGACAAAAGCGCGCGGTCGCCAGCTCCGTCGTGTCGTCGGGAAGGCCCGCATCGCATTCAGTGCAGGACCACACCATGCGGCCACCGCACTGCGGACAGAAGGGGTACGCCTCCCCGGGGCGCGTAGGGTAGCCATACGAGCCCACGTGGTGTTCAGCGCATTTGCCGAGGCCCTTGGTATCAGCCATTGGTCAACGTCCTTTCAGTGGAAGGGGTGGCGTCTCCGGCCGGTGCTTCGGGCAAAGTCCCGAGACCGGGCCCACGGAGCGGATCATGAAAGTAATCCAACACGACGCGAGCGGCGGCCGCCGCCGGAAGGGCCAAGAGGATTCCGGCTATGCCCAACAGCTCA
>JANXYE010000508.1 GCA_025350285.1 Chloroflexota bacterium | reverse complement strand
GGAGAGAGACAAAGAAAAACCGCCTTACGGCGGTTGGTTTCTTGTACCGGCGGCGGCCTATTTTCCCACCCAGTTGCCCAGGCAGTATCGTCAGCGCTGAGGCGTTTCACTTCCGTGTTCGGGATGGGAACGGGTGGGGCCACCTCGCTCTAGCCACCAGTAGTCTGAATTATGGGGGGCGGTGGCCTAAGTGCAAGCGCAAAGGACTTGGGTAGCGTCGGACCGGCAGTCCGAGCCGTGGGTGCCCACGAGCGGTCCGGTGGTCATTTCGAGGCTTCGTAAGGATCACTGTTCATGGCGCGCCCGTCGGGCCGGCCGTATACGGCACTACCATCGCTCGCGGCTAATCCGCGCCGGCCGTTCGTGCACGCGGCGAAGCAAGTGTTTAACGCCCATGTCCAGGAGGGCATCGAAGGCCGCGACGCCGAGGCCCCCCGGAAGAAACGCAAGGCGGTTCCGGACGCGCCGGAACGGGATCCGCCGGCGGCCGTGGAGTGACGCGAGGTCGGAACGAAGACAGGCGTCGTTGGGTGGCAATCGGTATTTTCCGCGGAACCCTTCCAGGCTCTCATCCAGCCAGCCGCGCGACCAGCGAAGCATGTGGTAGGGGGTGTCACACCGGTTTGCGCCGGGATCGTGCAAATAGTCGACGACGGCGGCCGGTTCGAGCCACCCGCCGCCGTGCCCTGCCAGCGCCAGGCAGAGGTCGTTGTGCTCGAAGGCCGTGGACATCCGCTCGTCCAGCCCGCCGATGGCATCGAGCGCACTCCGCCGGATAAGGATGCAGTGGAACTCCGCCATTGAGGTTTGAACCGGCCGGAGCGTTGGGCCTACATCGTCGAGCAACTGGTGAGCGTGGTCGTAGCGCTCTACCAGCCGCCGGTTGCCGTGCGCATCTTCCGCCAGCGCGTTTTCTCCGCCCGCGACGTGGACAACACGTCGGGGCCGGTTCCCCATGCAGATGATCGGGCTCACGTAGGCCGACCCAGTTTCGGCGGCACAGGCTACGAGAGCGGAGAGCCAGCCCGCCGTTACGAAGACATCGTTATCGAGGAAGACCACGTAAGGGGTATCGACCTCGGCGAGTCCGAGGTTGCGCAAGACCGTGGGCCGCAGGTAGCGGTTGGCGCGAATGAGCGTGCCTCCCGCCGCACGGACCCGGGCCCGCAGCTGCTTCGCGATTGAAGGTGGGGCGTTGCCATCGACGTACACAAGTCGCCAAACGATGTCGGTCGTCGTCGAGAGGAGCGTTTCCAGGCAGGCCAGGGCGGGCGTGAAGCCCTCCCGCGGGACCACAACGACGGACACCAACGGGACACCGGACATGGGAGGGAGTCTCTCCCATATGCGTCCAAGAACCAACGCCCAGGCCAGCCGACACCAGCGGCTGCCGCTAGAATCCCTCCATGGACTTGCCCAGCGTCGCGGTTGTCATTCCGGTCTTCAACGGGGCGCGGTATCTCGGCGAGGCGCTGGCTAGCGTCTTCGCTCAGACGCACAGACCGGCCGAGGTGGTCGTCGTTGACGATGGCTCCACCGATGGCTCAGCGGCGCTCGCGGCGAGTTTCGCTGGCGTAACCCTCCTCGCGCAGCCGAATGCCGGCCCGTCCTCCGCTCGAAACGCGGGAGTCGCCGCCTCGTCCGCGGAACTCATCGCCTTCCTCGACGCCGACGACCTCTGGCTGCGCCAAAAGCTCGAACGGCAGGTGGCCGCACTGGAGAGCGACCCGGCGGTGGGGCTGGTGCTCTGCTACCAGGAGTACCGCTTTGAAGGCCCATCCGCGCCGCCCCGCTGGTTCCGCGGTCCGACGGATGGCGGGAGCGAACGCGGCGCCGTACCTAGTAACTGGCTGCTTCCGCGTGCGGTGTTTGAGCGAGTCGGGCCGTTCGACGCCTCGGTGCGGTACGCGGAGGACCAGGAGTGGTTCGCCCGTGCGTTGGCGGCCGGGGTGCGTCGCCACTACGTCGAGGAGGCGCTCGTCGTGAAGCGCATCCACGACGCCAACGCGAGTGGGGACGTCGACCTCAATTTGAAGAGCGTGCTCAACGTTTTGCGAGCGAAAGTGGTGCGGGAACGTGGGAGCCCTGACAGCGGCCAATATCCGCACGAATCGACCACGTGAACGGCGGCGCGGGTGGCGGCTCAGATGCCGGTACTGGCTCCGAGCACCGTGCCCAGGCCGAAGGTAATGGCTGCCGCACCGACGCCGATGGCGAACATTCGGCCACCAGCGAAGAGGACGCTCTTACCGGTAAAGAGCGTGGTGGCGGCACCGGCCGCGAAGAGCCCGGCGCCGGTGATGAGCACGCTGAAGAGGATCCCGGAGAAGCCTCCGGTGAAGATCCACGGGATAATCGGGAGGAACGAGCCACCGGCGAAGAGTGCCATCGACGTGCCGGCCGCCACCCACGGGTTGCCGACTTCGTTCCGCGACATGCCGAGTTCTTCGCGGGCGAGCGTGTCGAGGGCGGTGTCTTTGTTTGCGATGATGCGCTCGGCGGTGCGGCGGGCGTCTTCTGGGGAGAGGCCCTTCACCTGGTAGATGAGGGCGAGTTCGTCCTCTTCCTCTTCGGGATGGTCCTCCAGCTCAGCCTTTTCGATGGCAAGCTGGTTTTCGAACGCCTCGGCGCTGCTTTTCACGCTCACCCATTCGCCCATGGCCATCGCGAAGGCCCCGGCGAGAAGGCCAGCGATGCCCGTAACGAAGACCACTTCGCGGCCCGGGCCGGCGCCAGCGACGCCCAGCACGAGGCAGAGCGTTGATACCAGGCCGTCGTTCACGCCCAGTACGGCGGCACGGAGGGCGTTTCCTGTCCCGCCGCGGTGGCGCCCTTCCAGGCGCGCGATGTCTTTGACGGCCTCTTCTCCCGGCGGGCGCCCAAGTTCGCGGAAGACACGGGCGTGTGAGCGCTCCTCCGCGGGCAAGCCGGCGGCAACGGCTTCCGGTTGATTGTCGTACATGGTCATGGCCGCGACCTCCATGCGGGAGACGATGGGGGCGACCGCGCCGACGCCGAAGCGCCTCGCAAGCCACCCGATCGTCTTGACGCGCCACGAGGGGCAGGCAGGCGGCACCTCGGCCCCGGCCGCGCGGAGCTTTTCGGCCCACAGGTCGCGGTGGCGTTCCTCCGTGGCGGCCAGCTTGAGAAAGAGATCCTTCATGGCGGCGTTGTCGGCGGCGTGTGCGAGGCGAACGTAGAGAGCGACGCCATCTACTTCGTCGCGATAGCTGGTGGTATAGCGCTTGATGTCGGCCTTGCGGTCTTCGCCGGTCGTTTTAACGGTAGTCACACAGAGAGTTTACCCAAGGCGGGAGACTCGCGACGCGTGGGCATCCTAACCTCCCGCCGTAGGGGCTGAGTCCCGCGGAAGAAAGCCGGTGACAGTTTCACGAGCTTGTCCACCCAGCCGTCACCGGATCTGACTGGCGGCCCCTCAAACGGGAGACGACTTCCATCGCGAGGGGCTCTCTAAGAGTCGGTCACAGGGGCAAGCATGGGGCATCCTACTCTCAGCGCGCGGGCCGGGTTGGCGATGGCGTTGGGCGCAACGGCGGTGGCGCTCGGGCTGCTCGCCGGTGCCGGCGGGCGCGGGGCGGATGTGCGCGCAGCCGGGCCGTGCAACGTCCCAGGGACATCGCTCGATAGCGAAGAGCAGGCGTTCATCGGACTTATCAACTCCTATCGCGTGCAGAAC
>JANXYE010000436.1 GCA_025350285.1 Chloroflexota bacterium | reverse complement strand
AGATAGAAGGCGCAATTGGCGAAGACGATCGCGGCGTGAGTATCTGGGATACCTTCTGCCATCAGCCGGGGCGCGTGCAGGACGGGGGACACGGGCGACATCGCTTGCGACCACTACCACCGCTACAAGGATGATGTCGCGCTGATGGCGCATCTTGGCCTGCAGACCTACCGCTTCTCGGTGAGCTGGTCCCGCATCTTTCCCCACGGCCAGGGCGCCGTAAGCGAAAAGGGCCTCGCCTTCTACGACCAGCTGATCGACGAACTGCTGACCCAGGGGATCAAGCCAGCCCTCACGCTTTACCACTGGGACCTCCCGCAGAGCCTCCAGGCCCGCGGCGGCTGGGCGAACCGCGATACGGCGGAGCACTTCGCCGCCTATGCGGACCTGCTCTACAAGCGCTACGGCGACCGTGTTGCGCGTTGGATCACGCTGAACGAGCCCTGGGTGTTCACGATGATGGGCCACCGCATGGGCGTCATGGCGCCGGGCATTCGCGACCTCGGTATCACGGCGAAGGCGGTGCACCACGCGCTCCTGGCGCACGGAAAGGCCGTGCAGGCGTTCCGCGCAAGCGGCCGGAGCGGCGAGATTGGCATCACCAATTCGAACACGAACTACGAGCCGGCCGACCCGAGCCCAGAAACGGCCGCCGCCGTCGAACTCGCGCGTGACCACGACAGCCGGCTTTTCCACGGCCCGGTGTTCGGCAAGGGCTATCCCGCCTCGGTGCTCAAGTACTACGCGGAGCGCGGCGCTCACTTCCCGATCCTCGCGGGCGACATGGCCACCGTCGCCGAGGCGACCGATTTCCTCGGCCTCAACATCTATAGCCGTCAGCTGATCGAGGCGGACCCAGAGCGGGGCGTGGGGTTCCGCTTTGCCCGCCCGACGCTCCCACTCCTACCGATGGGCTACGAGGCGGCCCCACACGTGCTCGGCGCGTTTGTCCGCTGGGTGACGAACGAATACGGACGGCGTCCAATCTACATCACGGAGAATGGCGTCTGCGACAACACGATGCCCGCGAACGGCGTGATCCAGGACGGCGCCCGCATCGACCTCCTGCGTGGCTTCCTCGCCGGTCTCCATGGGGCCATCCAGGATGGATGCGATGTCCGCGCATACTACCAGTGGTCCCTGATGGACAACTTCGAATGGGCGTTCGGCTTCAGCAAGCGGTTTGGGATGATCTACACGGACTTTGCCACCCAGGAGCGCATCCCCAAGGCCAGCGCGGCGTTCTACAGCGAGGCCATTCGCCGCAATGGCATCGACGCCTGAGCGGCCACCGGAGCAGGACCGTCTAACGACCGGTCCTGCTGCGCGTCCTGGAGGTCCTACCGTCCGGGACGGGCTGCTGGACGGGCTGCTGATTGAGAAGCCGGCGGACCTCTCCGACGCTGTCGATCGACTCCTCCCACGAGGCCGCGGGGGCGCTGATGTTGAACGTTTTGCAGCCGGCGGCGACGAACGGGCGGAGCGCGGAGGCGACTTCTTCGGGCGTGCCATGCGGCGTGTAGCGTTCGAAGCGCTCGAACGGGAGCCGGTACATTCCCTGCATGGCCGCGGCCACGTAGCCGCGAGCTTCGTTCTGTGTCCTGCCGAAACCGCACCACGATTGCAGGCCATGCCGCCACGCGACATCCGTCCTGCCTGCCGCGGCGGCCTCTGCTTCGACCGTCGCGACGCGTTCCGCGAACGACTCTGGCGTGCTCCAGATGCCCAGCCAGCCATCGCCAAGCCGCCCGGCGCGGCGCAGCGCGCGGGGGTCCCGTCCGCCGACGATCAGGGGGATCGGTTCCGGCGGGGCCGGGGTAATTCGAGCGCGATCGAGCTGATAGAAGCGCCCGTTGAAGGTGAACGCCTCGCCCGCCATCAATCCCCGCAGGATCGCGAGACATTCGTCCGTGCGGCGCCCACGCGTCGCCGGGTCCACGCCGCAGACCTCCAGTTCGTGCCGATCTTCGCCGCCGATGCCGATGCCGAGCGTGAGCCTGCCGGGCGCGTGCTCGCTGATGGCGGAGAGTTGGCGCATCACGGTCACGGGATGGCGCAGAGCGAGCAGGTAAACTCCGACGTAGACCGGCAGGGCATCGTTGGCCATGAGGTACGCGGTCGCGTTGATGAGGCCGTCGAGACCCCAGCCGCTGTGGAAACTCACGTGGTCAGCGGTTCCGGCGTGGTCCACGCCGGCCGCCTCCATCCGCGCGAGCGCCGGCTTCAGGAGTGCGGGACGGCCGCCCATGATGCTTCGCGGGAGGAACATGCCGACTCGCACGGTCATGAATGCTTGCCAGGCGGGCAATTGGCGCCGGATACGAGCGTTGGTGCTTTCAGGCGCCTCACAGGAGGGCCGTATCTGCTTCGAGCCCGAGCTTAAGCCGGCCGAAGGTGAGGGCGTTTCGGTCGCTGAGCATCATGTGCTGGGTGGCGGTGTGGATGTCGCGAAAGCAGCGTTGGAGCTGGCTCGACGTGAACACCGAACTCCCCCCGCCGCTGTTGTAGCAGAGATCGACCGCCCGGGCGCTTTCGCTGGCCGCATGGGCACAAGCGAGGCGCACCCGGGCCTTCTGCTCGACCGATGGCCGGTCGCCGCGGACGACGGCCTCCCAGACTTTCGAGACCTCGTCAAAAAGGAACGCGCGGGCACCGGAGAGCGCCGCTTCGGCCTGTGCGATGTTCATCTGCGCTGGCGGGTACTCCGCGGCCTTGCTCCGGCTGAGCCCGGCCGTCTTGGCGCCCAGGAGCGCGACGATCTCCTCGATCGCGCGGGCAGCGATACCCGTGCAGACCGACGCGAGCCCCGCCGCCAGGAGGTTGAAGTTCGGGAAGCGCGAAACGGGAGAATCGACCTGCGCCCAAACCTTGCCGACCCATATCTCTCGGCCTCGCGGGACAAACGCCCCGAAGACGCGGAAGTCGGTCGAGCCCGTGCCACGCAGGCCCGAGGAGTACCACGTGTCGAGGTGCTCCACCTGGTCCCGGCGGAAGAACATGAGCCGCATTTCGTTGGAGTCTGTCACCACGCCGCCATTGATCCAGGCGCAGTGCTGGGTGCCGCTGCCCCACATCCAGCGGCCCTCCACCAGCCAGCCGCCATCGACTGTCCGCCCTTTGCCCGTGGGAGCGAAAGCGCCGCCGTAGGCGTCCATTGGGTCGCCGAACACTTCGCGCGCGAAGTCCGGCGCGAGGAAGCCCGCAAGCGTGGAGGTTGTCGTGGAGATGTTGACGCACCAGCCGGTGGCGCCATCGGCCTTCGACACCTCCTCGATCACCCGCAGTATCGAGAGGACGTCGACTTCCGGCCCGCCATACACGGCCGGGACGGCCATTCGGAGCATGCCCGTCGGCCGGAGCGCCGCCACTACGGGATCGGAAAGCCGGCGCTCAGTCTCATTCTGGTCGGCGTGGGCGCGAAAGAAGGGCGCAAGTTCGCGCGCGGTTGCGATGAGCGGGTGTTCCATGCGCGGTTCTCCCGGGGGGCAGTGTACGGTGGCTGGCGGCTGTGTTCAGGCGCTAGTCCGGCTCGAACTCGACCGCGATCACGGTCGCGAACGGGTCGATGAGTTCCTGCGGGACGGAGATGCGGACCTCCCCCTTCGGGTCGCGGTTCGCCATCTCGTCGACAATCGACATGCGCACGCTGTAAGCGAGATCCCGGCCTGTCGCCACGTGGCGAACGCTCTTGATCCGGCGAACGCGCACTCCGCGAGCGGTCACGGCTTGGTAGGGGCGCATGAGGCAGTGGAGGTAGACGGCGTCGCCGCGGCGTGTGCTTGGCCCGTAAAACTGCCACGGTTCCAGCCCGGGATGGGTACCGACGATCGCTTCGCGGTGCTTCTCCATCCAGACGGCAACGTCTTGGAAGCGCTCAATGTGCCCGGGTGCTATCCGGCCGTCGCCCATCGGGCTGACGTTGAGCAGCAAGTTCCCGCCCCGCGAAGCCACCTCGCAGAGCGCGTGGATCATGTCTCGCGACGACTTCAGCTCCGGGTCGGACGGGTTGTAGCCCCAACTCTCGTTGATCGTCATGCAGGTTTCCCAGCGACCTTCGGGAGGCGCTGGCGGGATGAACTGTTCGGGGGTCGTGAAGTCGCCGACGCCCGGCAGACGGTCGTTCACCAGGCAAGCCGGCTGGAGTTCGCGGATCATCTCCCGCAGTTCGAGGGACTTCCACTGCTCGGCGCTTCGCTCCCAACCGCCGTCGAACCAGAGAAGGTCGATCGGGCCGTAGTTGGTCAGCAACTCCCGCACCTGTCCGAACAGGAACGGCAGGAACCGGTCCCACTGTTCCGCCGTGGGCTTTGGCCACTTGAACCAGCGGTACGGCTTATCCGCGTCGGTGAAGGCGGGATAGTCGGGGTGATGCCAGTCGATCAAGGAGTAGTAGAGGCCGATGCGGATCCCTTCCGCGCGGAACGCGTCCACGAACTCGCGCACGAGGTCCCGGCCGCACGGCGACTGCATCACCGACCAATCCGACAGTTTCGTGTCGAACATGGCGTAACCGTCGTGGTGTTTCGCCGTCATCGTCGCGTACTGGACGCCAGCGGCTTTCGCGAGCCTCGCCCACTCTCGTGCGGCGCGCGGTTGTGGGGCGAACGTGGCTGCCCCCGCGTGGTACTCCGCCACCGGCACGTCCTGGCAATACGGGAGCGTCGGCGCCCCGCCGACAAGCGGCCAGGATAGTTCCCAGCCACTCTGGGAGCAGTGGGACCAGTGGATGAACATGCCGAAGCGGGCCGTGTCGAACCAATCCGTGCTGGACATAGCCGGATTGAACCACAACCCGGGACCGGGCGGTACCGGCGACGGCCACGCCGTTCGCTTCCACTCCTCGCGTCCCGGCGGCCAACTCCTCAGGCTTATGCCCCCTTCAACCGCCAGCCGCCGGTATCCATCTGTTCGTTGATCAGCATCGGGTGGCAGTTGCCGCAGAGCGGGCCGGTCACTTCGCGGGCATCTTTGACGGCGGTGTGCATCATGAACTCGCCGCCGTAGCGTTCGACGCCGTCCTGGTCGCAGAAGAGGCAGCGTCGTCCGTCGCTCTCTTTTGCGTCGGCCCAACCGTAGGGCCAGGTCTGGGGCTTCGGCGTGACCGTCACCGTCTCCCGCGGGTCCGTGGCCTTGCCCTGGTTGCGGTCGCGCGCCCAGCTCTTCGCCTCGGGGCTGTTGACCCACTTGATGGCGTTCGTCATGAGCGTGCGATACGACGGGTTGTTGTAGCTCGTGGGCACGTCGCCGGCCTGGATGTAGACGATCGGGCTGTTCTTGTAGTTCTTCGCCCAGGCCACCATGTTGCTCGTCGGCGGGTGGCTCCAGCCGTCGCGGTTGAACATCTTGCCGTTGCCGACCACCTGGTAGGGCGAGAAGAAGTTCTTGTCGGTGAAGTCGAAGTTGCTGCGGATGAGCGGCACGACGTCCTCTTCGAAGTACGGGGCGAGGTAGAGCTCGTCCTGCAACTCGAACGTGGCGGGGAGCCCGGCCGTCACCGGATGGTCCGGGTTCGTGACGATGTAGGTGCTGTTCACGCCGAGCAGATAGCCGGAATCGGGCATCTCCTGCCCGTGGAGCCTGTCCGGGTAGTAGAGGAAGCGGCCGCCGAGGATGTTGGCGTACTCCTCCCAGGCGGGCCACGAGCAGAGGTGGTGGTGGATGAAGACGAACCCGTGGCTTCCCTCCTCCATCAGCTCCATGATCCCGCGCTTGAACTCCTCGGGCGGCTCGGGGGCAGGGTCACCCGCTTTCCGCCCGAAGCCGACGCCCTGCATCGAGTAATCGACGATCACGTCGTAGGGCTTCGCGTGCTCAGGCTGGTAGAAGAGCTGCGCGGCCGGCTGTTCGACGTGCGTCCAGGCGATCCCGTCCCGCTGGAACGAATCGAACATGGAGAAGAACGGGTCGCGCTGGAAGGGGTGGCCCTTGGTGGAGAGGAGGACGTTGATTGGCGGCATGGGAGCTCCTTTGGTCTTTGGGCGCATTCTACGCCCAAAGACTGGCCGGTTGGCCAGTCGCGTCACGATCGGGTCTCGCTTCCCCGTTCGGGCGTTGACCTATTAACTATCCCCACTCCCGATCCCCGGAGGATCACGTATGCCCGATAACCTCTTCCGGCTCGATGGCAAGGTGGCCATCATCACTGGCGCCAGCTACGGCCTCGGTGTCGTCTTCGCCAACGCCCTCGCCGATGCCGGCGCCGATATTGTCGCCACCGCCCGCGGCGCGTTCCTGTCGGATCAGTGGGACCCGGACGGCAAGGGCCACCCGCTGATGCCCGGGGCGGCCTGGAAATGAGCGACGACACCTACACCGTCCTCGGCCCGGCCGCGGAGGTCGTGGCCGGCAAAACGCGCGACTATCAGGTCGGGGAGCACTCGATCCTAGTCGCGAACTGCAACGGCACGTTCTACGCCATCGAAGATCGCTGCACACACGACGACGGCCCACTCGCCGACGGGCGCCTGTACCAGTGCCAGGTCGAGTGCCCCAGGCACGGGGCAAAGTTCGATATGAAGACCGGCAAGGCGACGGCTCTGCCGGGGTTCTCACCGGTCGCGAGCTATCCCTGCCGTGTGAACGACAAAAGCGAAATCGAAGTGAGCCTGGACGTAAAGAAGCCGCAGGCCGTGTTCGACGACCCGCGCGGGAATTTTCGCATCGGCTTCTGACGGCCGGGAAAGCAGAGAGCAGCTCGTGGCGAACCCCCAAAACGCCCCGTTGGCGGCGGCGAAGCCCATCAACCCGATTGACCCGGCGTTTATCGCTGATCCCTACCCGGCGCTCAACGCGCTGCGCGAGTCCACGGGCGTGGCCCAGGACGCCTTCGGAATGCAGTGGTACGTCACCCGCCACGACGATGTCCACCGCGTGCTGAATGACCGCTCGCTCTCAAACGACTCGCGGAACGCGGCCTCCAGACGCTCCACGTCCGCGTGGATTAGAGAGTGAGATCGTGGGCGACTTCGGGACCGTCAGTTGGGGAGCCGAAGAGCCCCGGTGCGCCACCAGCTGAAAGCAAGAAACGGCGGGGCCTTTGGGGCCCCGCCCTTTCGCAAGCCGCGCTACTAAGGCGTGAACACGTCGTTCGTGGCGCTCGAACTACCCATGGCGGGATGGGCTCCGCCGATGGTGTAGATCCTCGCGCCAAATGAGACGACACCCATCTCTCCGCGTGGGTCGGGCATGTTGGCGGTCGCCGGGAGCGTTGTCCAGGTGTTGACCGAGGCGCCATAGACATCGATCGTTGCCCGGTCGAGGAGGGTGTCCGTAATCCCGCCCATCACGTAGATCTGGCTGTCTTTCTTGCCAACCCCGTAGAGTGCTGCACGGTAGCGCGGCATAGGCGTTCCAGCACTCCAGGTGTTACTTGGGGTGTCGTAGATATAAACCGTGTTCCCCGGGTCCTCGCCGTTGCATCCACCGAAGACGAAGATCTTTCGTCCGTAGTCGATGGCGGCGATGTCGGAGAGTGGAACCGGCAGCGGCGCAAGCGTCGTCCACGTGTTCGAGCCAACGTTGTATCGCTCAACGGTGTCCAACTCGCCGCCGCCGCAGGGTCCAGAAGAGCTCCTGCCCCCGATCGCGTAGATGGCGCCGCCTATTGCCGCAGCCCCGAGGCCAGCTCGGGGGGTCGGCATAGACGCAAGCGTCACCCACGTGTTGGTGCCGAGCGAGTAGCGCTCGAGGCGATTTCCGGCGCTGCCGATGGGCCGGCCCCCGACTGCGTAAAAGTCGCGGCCAACGGTCACCGCCGCTCCCTCTGAGCGGCCAGGACCAGGCGCCGTCGCGCCAGCGCTCCAGGTATTGGTGGACGGGTTGTAGATTCGGG
>JANXYE010000429.1 GCA_025350285.1 Chloroflexota bacterium | reverse complement strand
ACGGAGGCGAACGTTCGGGCCATCCCCGGATTCGGTGACCACCTCACCTGGCGTCTGTTGACTTGGCGTAAGGACCACGAAGCACGTTTCAGGTTCGACGCGTCACGCGGAGTTCCGCCCGGTGATCTTGCGCAGATGGAGTCCGAACTTACGAACAAACGACTTCGTTTCGAGCAAAGACTGAGTTCGGGTCCAGCCGCGCTATCGACCGTGCGGTCAACGATCCTAGCCCGCCGTGAACAACTGCGACCGATCCTGATGCAGGCACATACGCACCTCAAGCAGGCTGAGGCGGACGCTCGCCTCCTTCTGATTCGCTGAAGGCGCTCAGACCGCCACCAGCTTCGGGACGAGGCCGCGAATCACCTCTCCGTCGAGCGCATGCGGCGGCCTTGCTTCCAGCAGTTCGAGCAGAGTCGGCGGAAGATCGAGGGCGGGAAAATCGCCAACCTCGCCCGGGCGGACGCCCTCTCCCGCGACCCAGGCGAAGCCTCGCACCGAATGGGAACCGGTGCGAAAATAGGGAAATGGCCCCAGCCGGCCGACCGTGGGGTGGTCGATAACGTCCACGGACCCGCCGCACTGGGCGATGATGTCGGCCGCCGGTCCGTCGGCCGCAAACGGGTCGGCGGAGCGCATGCGGCTGATCTTCACGAAGACGGGCTGCCCGGTGCGCGCGTCGCGGCAGGCACCGAGTTCGCGCTCGACCTCGTCGCAAGCCGCCTCGTAGTCGCCGCCGGCTACGAGTCCATCCCGTTCGCGGCCCGCCAGGTTGATGCGCAGGTGTACATCTGAAAACGAGGGGATGACGAACGCGCGCATCCGCGGCCAGTGCGGCTGATACCAGCCGACGGGCTCCCAGGCGGCATCTGAGCCAATGGGCGAACTCAGCCTCAGGGCATCCACGGGCTCGTGCAACGGCAGCCGGGCCATGCGCTCCGCCACCTCGCGATCACGGCGCGCCAGGCGCCCGCGCCGGGCCACGGATTGTGTCGCCCGGGCGATGGTACGGCGGACGAAGCGAAAGCGAAGCGGCTGGGAGCCGGCCAAAGCCTGGCGCGCGGGCCCTCCCGGCCGCGTTTCCGGGCGGGGGACCAGCGGCCCCGGGATTGACCCGGCTCGTGCTGGCGACGGGACGAATGGCTGCCCGAATCGCAGGCGGTGGAGGAGTTCCGGGATAAGCAGCCAGGCCACCACCTCGGCGGACGCGGATTCCATACCCTTGACCGAAAACACGACGACAATGGCCCCGCCCGCGGCCGCCAGGATGTCGCCTATGGAAGCGTCGATCGCCCGATGAATAGCTAACAGGCTCTCCCGCGCGATGGGCGCCGTTGAGGCCGTACGGAGCGGCGAGCGATCATCCACGCCATGCCACATCTGGTGCCCGGTCTGGTGCGCGTCGGAAATACCAACGAGCAGGAAGTCCCACTCCGGGCACCGTTCGAGCAGCAGCCGGACCGCCGCGCCGCGCCGCCTCGCGCCATCGATCACCGCCTGGGCATAGCGCGCGATATAGCGCGGCTGGTTCCACGAGCCGCTGAATTCGACCGCGGTGGCGCGCTGTTGTCCGGCGGTCGTTTCGATGTCGCGAAGCAAGCCGGATGGCACCGAACATCGCGGGAACTCTGGATCGTGCACGCTCCAGCCGATTACCTGTAGGCCGTGGACATCGGCGTGGGGGCGAACGTGGGGGATATCAAGCGCGATCACCGTCTTTTCGGCCCCCAGCGCGTAAAACGGCACGAAGGCGGCGGCCCCGATCGTGGGACAACCGTACGTTTCGGGGTCGAAGATGACCGTGCTCCAGTAGCGGTTCGATTCAGACGAACGGCCAGCCCCGAACTCTGTCCACGGCGCCTCTGACCTGTATTCCGTCGGAATGCTCAGCGTCGCCCTCGCCGCCCGCGCGCGCAGGGCCGCGAGGTTCGGAAGTTGGCCCTCGCCGATAAGCCGCTCCACAAGCCCGATATCGACCGAATCGAGTCCAATTGCAACGACGCGCGCCATGAGGCTGCTCCCGGGCGGAATTCTGCGTGTGGCAGAGCGGATGGTGCCCTATCCTACCGCAAATCCTTAGGGGCGCCGCACGAAGGCGTTAGGACTGCGATGACGGCCGCCCGCATTACCGCCATTCTCTGCACCTACAACCGCTACGAGATGGCTTCCGACGCGATCGCGTCGCTCCTTCAACAGCGGGACGTGCCGTTTCGCGTGATCGTTGTCGATAATTCTCCGGACGATGCGTGCGCCGCGGCCTTCGCCTCGAAGTATCCGGGGCGGGAGATCACGATCCTCCGGCAAACGCAAGCTGGGCTCGCCCGCGCCCGAAACACCGGCCTCGCCAGCTGTGACACGGAGTTCGTCGCGTTCATCGATGACGACGCCGTTGCGGACCCCCTCTGGCTACGCGAAATCGTTAACGCGTTCGACGACTCGGCGGCTGATGTGGCGGTTGCCGGTGGGAAGGTGGTCCCGCGCTGGGAGGCGCCCAGGCCGGCCTGGCTCCCGGATTCCGCCCTCACCTATCTCTCGCTCGTCGATCTTGGGGAGCGGGCGCGCGAGCTTGTTGGGCGCGAATGGCTCGCGGGGACGAACATCGCCTTCCGGACGGAGCGGCTCCGGGATGCCGGAGGTTTCTCGGTCCATCTCGGCCGCGCGGGCGGTGGCCAGAACCTGATGAGCAACGAGGAGACCGAGGCGATGCGGCGCATCATGGCGGGCGGCCACCGCGCCTTCTATCAGCCGGCCGCGATCGTTGAACACCGCATCGGGGCCGATCGCCTGGCACGCCAGTGGTTTCGGCGACGAGTGGCCTGGCAATGCGTTTCCGACTTCATGGTGGACCCGGAGTTTGCGCGGCGGCGTGCGAGCGGGGCGGAGCGGGCAGCCAGCCGGCGGGGGCGCCTCAGGAGGGGGTCCGCCGCCGAGCGGTTTCGGCGCGAACTCAAGTCCGTCTACGCGGAAACAGCCGATTTGCTCTCGGGCGGGATGCTGGCGACGGAGCGCCAGCCACGCGGAAAGCTGGCTTCGGTGCTGGGCCTACGGCGGGACCGGTAGGAACCGCTAACCACGCGTCACAAGAAGACCACTCGGCTACGAAGCGTCTCCAAACCACGCGCCAGCGCGTCAACCGCCCGGATAAGGTCGCCGATTCGGTACTTGTCCATATGGCAGTACAGCACGCCCGCGTGATCCGCCGTCCGAGCCGTGATGCGCAAGAAGTCCTGGTCGTGCGTGAGGACGACGCGATCCGCGCCATGTGCCCACGTCACCTGTTCATCATCAGGAATGCCGCCTCGCCCAGCTTCCTGGAAGCTGACGATATCGACTCCGACTCGGCGGAGCCCGGCCACCACCGTGCCGCGCACGTTCTCATCGGCGGCGATGCGGAGCACGTCAGACTCGCTCGGACCGGGGCTCATGCACCAGGTGTGGATAGGCCCGGCGGAACCACTCTTCGGCGTTTCTCTCGTCCTCATCCTGCCCGTCGATCAGTTCGCGATTATCCCAATAGAAGGCGATGGCGGCGTGGACGTCGGACTCGGAAATATGCGGGAACCATTCGAGAATCTCGGGCACGGAGGTCCCCGCCTCGTACGGAAGTGCGACATCCGCGACGCGTATGCGCGTCCCGGCGATGCGCGGTTTACCGCCGACGACCCCGGGGGTCATCTCGATGTGCTGCACGAGCGTCGCGTTCATCCACCTATCGTAGCAGACCCGGCGGCGGGCCTACGCCTCCCGCATTGCCTGCCACTGCAACAGCCGGGCGAGGCCGATGCCCGCACGGGCGATGCTCGGGTAGGTCGCAATACCGTTCTTCCAACATGCTTCCTGGAAGTCCAGGGCCAGATCGAAAGCATCGGCCGTTGTCGAGGGGCGGATCGCGACGACGATCGGCTTGCCGTATTCGGCCTGGAGCTTGCCAAGCGATTCCGCCTGGCGCGCGCTGCGCGGCCGGGCATCGCCGAAGCGGCCCACCGGCCCGCCGCCGAAGCTCGTGTGGTGCAGCACGATGTCGATGTTCGGCGCTTCGAGCACCGGCCGGAGAGTCCCTTCGAAGCCGCCCTCGTCCCACATCGCGGTGGTATCTATCGGGTTGCGGACGCTCGTGCCGGCCTCGTGCGTGATCTTCGCGAGCTGCTCCTGCGTCTCCGGCAGGATTGCCGGGAGCTTCAGGCCGGCCGCGTCGAGCTCGTCGGCCGCGAGCACGCTGGCGCCACCGCCGCCGCCCACAACGACCACGTTCGGGCCAGCGAGCTTCTTCACGAAGCGGAACGTGACCGCGACGTCAACGAGCTCTTCGAGGCTCTCGACGCGAATCGCGCCTGCCTGCTTGCAAAGGGCATCGAAAATCTGGAGCGAGCCCGCGAGCGAGGCCGTGTGCGAATTGGCCGCCCGGCTACCGGAGACAGTGCGCCCACTCTTGAGGATGGCCACCGGCTTCGCTTCGCCCGCCTTCATAATCGCCTTTGCGAGGCGTGGGCCGTCCTGTATCCCCTCCAGGTAGGCCATGATGATCTCGGTCTCGGGGTCGTCCGCCAGGTAATCGAAGAAGTCCGCCGCGTTGAGGTCGGCGCCGTTGCCGAAGCTGATGACCTTCGAGCAGCGGATGCCGCGCGGCGTCGCGTAGCGCACGAATTCGCCCGCGTTCATGCCGGATTGCGAGACCATGCCCACCGGGCCGGATTCCGGCAACTGGCCGTTCATCATCGCGAGGCGCGAAGCGGGCACGTAGAGCCCCATGCAGTTCGGGCCGATGAGGCGGATGCCGGCCTCCCGCGCCCGCGCCACGACCGCCTGCTCCATCTTCGCGCGCTCGGCGTCGCCCGTTTCCGTGAACCCGGCCGTGAAGAGGTGGAGCACGCGCACCTTCTTCGCGATGCACTCCTCCAGTAGGTTCGGTACGAAGCGCGAGTTGACGGACGAGATGACGTAGTCGACCTCATCCGGGATGTCGCTGAGGTGCTGGTAGCACTTCAGCCCGCGGATGGCCGGCGCGCTCGGGTGAATCAGGTAGATCGGGCCACGAAAGCCAATCTCGATGAGGCTGGTGACGAACCCACCGCCGCCAAAACCCGGCACCTCCTTGGCGCTCACGCCGGCGATAGCGATCGAGCGCGGGTGGAAAACGAAATCGAGAGCGGGCGCGGCGGGCACGGGCGAAGTCAACGGCTTCTCCAGGGGAGGGGATGTTCGGGTCGGGGTGAGGAAGAGATTAGCAGGGGCCGAACTAAGGGGCGCGGCCGGACCCTGACCCGGGTGGCCGTCAGATTTTTGCGTGAGTCGAGCGTGGCGCGGGCGTGAACGAACGGCTCGTTCGCCACTCCAGGCCGCCCGCCGACTCGGACCCGCGTCGCCAATCCTAGCCGCGACGGATACGGAGCGGTCTTTGGGAGAGCCCCGCGGCTTAGGGTCTCCCGCTGACTGCCACGGCGACCGTCGTAAAGACCGCTCCTTCCAGTCGCGGCTAGGACAGATTCGTGTCGGCTCTCGGGCGGAGCTTCGGAACCAACAA
>JANXYE010000427.1 GCA_025350285.1 Chloroflexota bacterium | reverse complement strand
GGAACCGCGCGAGGCCGGCGCGCAGCCGACTTCAAGCGCAAGCCAATTGTGATTCACTACACTAGCTCGATCACGTTGAGCACCATCCCGGGCCGGAAGCCCGCGCGGCGGACGGTGCGAATCCCGCTAGGAGGATCACTGTCGTAAGGGCGGCTACCGCGAGTCGGGTCTTCATTGCGCGTCTCACTTGTAGAGAGTGATCTCACTCGAAGATAGCTGCGGTGCGGATCCTGACGTGGTCAGCCAGTAAGCGTCTCCCAGAGCTGCACCATCCGTCACTCGGCCGTAATGTAGGTGGGCACCAGTACTTCCGCATTGGGTACCGTTGTAGGATGTACCAAATTTCGCGATACGCCGAACGTGCTTCGATGTCTCATGGTTGCTACCTCCTGGTGCGTCGGTTTCTATCGCCTAGTAACCTTTGCATACGACCCGTATATGGTGACCGTAGATATATCGCTGCGAATCCATAACAATCCTCAGTGCGCATGGCGGCGCCGGCCTATCGGCGGGGCTGGCGCGTACGGCCGAATCCGCGGCAAGCGGCACGTTGGACGAAGTGCTCGATTGGCGCGTGATGTTGGTGGCGCGGCCTCTGGAGCTGCCCGGCTAGCCCATGGCCGGGCGGAACCGAGACACCCGCGTCGTACGCGTAGCACCGGCCTCGACAGCCTGCGAACCGCCGCCCACAATCCCCGGATGGACCCTGTCCTTCTCGACTTCGAACTCGAACGCGGCCTTGCGACCATTACGCTCAACCGGCCCGAGCGCCTGAACGCCATTAACCTGGCGATGCGCGACCTGCTCTGGACGTACATCGAGGCCTGCCGGGATACGCCGGAGATCTCGGTGATCGTCTTCCGCGGGGCGGGCCGCGCCTTCTCGGCGGGCGCCGACATCTCGGAATTCGGCACCGCCCCGTCGATCATCGCCGCCCGCCGCGCTCGCCACGAACGGGATCTCTGGGGCCTGCTGCTGGGCCACCGCTGCGCCACGGTCGCTATCATGCAGGGCTTTTGCTATGGCGCTGGCCTCGAACTGCCGCTCTGCTGCGACTACCGGTTGGCCACGCCCGATGCCACTTTTGCCCTGCCAGAAGTGACCCTGGGCTACATCCCCAGCGCTTGCGGCACCCAGACGCTGCAGCGCGTCGTCCCGCCCGGGGTGGCGGCTCACATGATCCTCTCCGGCGAACCAATCGACGCGGCCGCCGCCCGCCGGTGGGGACTCGTGGACCTCGTCGCGGAGGCGCCGGGCATTGAGAGCCACCTCGCGGAGGCCCTTCGTGCCGGCCTCCAAAAGCGCCGCGTAAGCTGACGCGCACCCCCTACCGGCCCCACCTCGTACCCTGAAGTGCATGGCCGCGACCCGAGCCCCGACCGTTCGCCCACCCGTCGCGCTCGGCTGCACGCTCGCCGCCGCCGGTGTTGGCTTCGTCGTGTTCGTCGCTGTCCTCGCGATCGTCTTTCTCGAATCCGGGTCGGATGACGGTTCTCAGACGCTCGACGCTATCGGCGCTTACCCGGCTGGCAGCATCACACGTGTCGCGGACCGTGGCTTCTACATCGTTCGCCTGCCCGCTGGCCGCCTGATCGCCTTGTCCGATCTCGACGCCCCGAACCGTGCCGCCGCGCGCCGCTGCCGGGTCGCTCCGATCGCGCTGGAAGATCCCATTCTTCCCGGCCTTCTTTCGCGCGTCGCCAGATCGATGAACCCCGAGGTCGCAGGCACGACGACCCTCCTCAGTGAAGCATGCAACCAGGCCCTCTACGACATCTCCGGCCTCCACCTCGGCGGCGACGGGCCCAACCTTGACAGGCTGGCGGTCGATCTGGACAAGACGGGGCACGTTGTGGTCCGCACCTCCCGGCGGACCTGCACGGAGCGCTCCGGGCGAGACCTCTTCCTCGCCGCTACCTGCCGGTAGGTTGACCGTGCGTCCGGCCCTCGTACCATCCGCCTCGGTCCATCCGTCGTTCAGAGGCTGGAGAAGAAGTGCCTGATTCGCCCGGCGACCGGCCCGCCGCCACCCTCATCGGCCCGCCAGGGCTGGTTGAGGCGCTCGACGCGGAGTTGCGCGCGCTGGTCCTGGGAGTGTCCTCGCTGCAGGTGTTCGAAGCGGGCGAAGTGGTCATCCACGCGGGCGATTCGGTCGAGCATCTGTTCGTGGTAGAAGACGGCATGCTGAGAGCCGAGGTGCCGGACCGCCACGGCGTGCCCATCGAAGTGGCGCGCTTCGTCCGGGCTGACTATTGCGGCGAAATGGCCTTCCTGCGAGGCGAGCCGGCGTCCGCTACCGTCCGTGCCGTGACGCCGGCGAGGGTCTGGAGGGTGCCCCACGCGACGCTCCGCACCGTGGCCGAACGGAGCCCCGCGTTCATGCGGGAACTGGCGCTGGTGCTCTCCAGGCGGCTGACTGAGACGAACCGCCGGTTCAGGCAGTCACACAGCGGCCGCGTGGCGGTCGTCATCGGGGAGTCACCCGCGGCGGGCCAGCTCCTCGGCCACGTCGCCCAGGCGGTCTCGCTGCATCTCCGCCAGCCGGTCGCGGTGCTCGACCTGGGTGGGCAGACTGTCCTACGCGATGTCACGCGGCTCCTGTCGCTCGCTGAACTCGCCGTCGATCCCGCGCGGATGGTCCAGATCGAGGCCTTCGTTGGCGGGGGTGGCGTGCACGTGGGCGCTATCGATGGTTCGGCCGAAATCGGCGAAGGGGGGCTCCTGCAGTTGATCGCGGAGCTCCGGCGGGTGCTTCCTGCGCTGATCGTGGCATCACCGTGGTCGCGAGCGTCCAGCCTCGCCGGGTCCAGCGATGTCGATGTCGCGTTCGTTATCGAAGAGGAGTCGGCGGCGCGTCCGGCGACGCGCGACATCCCGGTTGTGCTCCTGCGCCCCGGCGGGCAACCGGTAGCCCCGGCCCGCATCGCGCGCTTCCGCGAGGAGTCGAAGCGGGAGGTCATCCGGGTTCTTGCCAGCCACCCGGCTCCCCTGGCTGGGGCACGGCCGGCCGGCGCTCATGGCGAACCCTGGGCCTCCGTGGATTGGCTCGCGCGCCACATCCTCGGGCGAAAGGTTGGCCTTGCGCTGGGCGCGGGCGGCTCCAAGGGTTACGCCCACGCCGGTGTCATCGAAGCGCTCGCCGAAATGGGCGTGACCGTGGACTACGTCGCGGGCTGTAGTATCGGCGCCCCGATCGCGGCGGCCTACGTGCGGGGCATCGACACGGGGACGATTCGCGGCTGGCTGGACCATACGTTCGCCCGATCGATCAAGCTCACGCTTCCATTTCGCTCCCTCCTTTCGAGCCGGCTCCTGACGAAGGACATGGAGCGGTACTTCGGGGGCCTCGTGCTGGAGGAGCAGGCTCTCCCGCTCTCCATTGTCGCCGTCGATCTGGAGCGCCGCCGCGAAGTGGTCTTCCGGCGTGGCCCGATCGCCCGCGCGATCGTCGCGAGCATGGCCATCCCCGGTATCTTCCCGCCCGTCCGCATCGGCGGGCGCACGCTGATTGACGGCGGCGTTTTGAACCCGGTTCCGGTGGGGACGGTTGCCCGTTCGGGCGCCGACGTCGTCATCGGCGTGAAGTTGAGCAGCCCCGCGGCCGATATCGTGCCCACCCCTGAACGCCGTGGCCTGCGCGCGCCGCCGATTATCGATACGATTCACCACGCTTTCGAAGTCATGCAGTGGCGCATCGTCGCGGACGGGGCCATCCAGGCGGACATCACGATCGAACCCGCCTTCAGCGGGGCGACCGGCCTGCGCCAGTACACCCGCAGCCGGGAGTTCATCGACGTTGGCCGGGAGGCCGCCCTGGCGGCGCGCCCCGAGATCCGCCGCCACCTGCCGTGGATCGACTAGCCATGCCGGGAGGAGGAGCACCGTGACGGAAACCAGTAGCCGCACCCTGGCTGGCGTGCTCGCGGCAGCCGGACGCCCTCTCGCGAGCATCGGAGAACGTGTCGAGTTCACGCCGCGCGAGTATGTCATCCGCCAGGACACGACCGTCGGGCATGTCTTTCTCGTGGACGACGGCGTGTTCCGGGCCGAGATCCCCGACCGCCACGGCCAGCCGCTCGAGGTGGCGCGTTTCGGCCGCGACGATTATTTCGGCGAGATGGCGTTCCTCCAGGGGGAACCCGCCTCCGCTTCGGTGCGGGCGGTGACCCACGCGGCCGCCTGGCGTATCCCTCACGCCGCCCTCAGCGGCGTCGCCGGCGAGCACCCAGAGGTCATGGCTGTCCTTGCCAGCGGCCTCGCCGCCCGCCTGACCGCGACGAACGAGCGCTTTCGCGATGTCCGCCCCGGGCGCCTCGTCGCGTGCCTCGGGGACGCGCCCGAGGCGGCTATCTTCCTCGGGCACGTGCTCCAGTCGGCCACCCGCCACCTGCGGCGGCCGGTCGTTGTCTTCGATCTCTCATCCGGCGCCACGCTGCTGCCGGGAGTAGCGCTGCCCGCTGTCGATGAGCTGCTCGCCGTCAGCCGGCCGGTGGACCACCTGGTTGAACTGGCGGGCGGCGCGGCTGATGGCGTTTTCGTGTCCAGCGGTGAGGCGGCGCAGGCGGCATCGACCGGGCTCCTCGGCCTCGCGAGTGGACTTCGCCGCTGGGCCGGGCTGGTGGTCATCTTCGGCGGTGAAGGGCTCGCTCCCGTCCTGCCGGAGATCGAGGACCTGGACATCGCCGTGCGGCTGCAATACGACGGCGACACTCCAGCAGGCCTGGCCGCGAGCGTGCCCACCATCCGGCTCCGGGGCGATGGCAAACTCGTGCCGCCCGGCGCCGTGCAGGCCCTCCGTTTCCTGCGCGGGGCTAACCTCCTGCGGTCGGTACCCGAATGCGAGCCGCTCGGCGGCGCGCACCCGCCTGGCGCGACCAACGAACCGTGGTCGTCGGTCGATTGGACCGCCCGCCACCTCGCGGGGCTGAAGGTTGGACTGGCCCTCGGGGCAGGCACCGCGAAAGCCTACGCACACATCGGCGTCGTCGAGGAGCTTCGCCGCCTCGGGGTGCCGATCGACTACGTTGCGGGGGCGAACCTTGGCGCCGCCGTCGCGAACGCGGTGGCCTGGGGCACGGATATGCAGCCCGTCCAGCAGATGTTCGACCGCAGCTTCACGAAGGCCTTGCGCTTCACGTTCCCGTTCCATTCGTTCTTCACGCCGACGATCCTTCGCCGCGACCTGCATCTTTATAACCGGCGGCTGAAGTTCGAACATCTGCCGATCCCGCTGTCCGTGATCACGGTCGATCTCAACCGCCGGGAAGAGGTCATCCTGCGGAGCGGCTTTGTGGCGCCGGCGCTCATCGCGAGCATGGCCGTCCCCGGCCTCTACCCGCCGCTCCGGCTGGACGGCCGGACCCTGGTCGATGGCGGGCTGCTCAACCCGGTGCCCGTGCGGGCGGTGGCCGAAGCGGGCGCCGATGTCGTCATCGGCGTGAAGCTCACCTCGGTGAGCGAACAGGTTCAGCGGACGGCGGGCGTTCGCAAGCGCCGCTTCTGGCTGGCGCCCCCGATCATCGACACCATCCAGCAGTCGTTCGAACTGATGCAGTGGCGGATCGTCGGCCAGGGGCAACTCCCGGGCGACATCATGATTGAGCCGCGCTTCTCCGGCCCGGCTGGCTTGCGAGACTTCGGCCGCGGGACCGAGTTCGTGGCCCTGGGACGCGAGGCGGTGGCAGAGATGGCCGATACGCTGTGCAGGCAACTCCCCTGGATTGGATCGTGACCAGCGCTACGGCCGAGGACCGAGAAGCGCTGCTCCGCCAGATCCCGCTGTTCCGGGGGCTGGACGAGTTTCCGCTCGCCCAGGTTGCGGCCGCGTTCTCTGCGCATGGCGCAGCCGCGGGCACGGTCGTTTTCCGGGAAGGCGAAGCGGGGGACGCGTTCTATCTGCTGGTTTCAGGCTCGGTCCGAGTGGCTTCGGACGCGGCCAGCGAGCGGGTCATCCTGGCCCGCCTTGGGCCCGGCCAGTATTTCGGCGAGATGGCCCTGGTCACCGGAGCGCCGCGGACGGCGGCGGTCATCGCCGAGAGCGACGTGGAGTTCCTCGTCCTGCGGGCCGAGGCGTTCGCCTCGCTGACATCGCGTTTTCCGGCGCTCCGGGCCGCGGTCGAACGCGTCACCGAACATCGCGGCGCGGCAGGGCAGCTCTTCGCGGATGAAGCCTTTGCCCTTGTCGATCTTAGCTCGGCGAGCCGGGTGGTCATCGGCGCTGGCCCGGAATGCGACCTCCGCCTCGGCGGCCAGGGGATTGCTCCCCGTCACGCGGAGATCACCGCCGCCGTTGGCGGCTTTCGCCTGCGAGATCTCGGCGGCCCGTCGGGCGTCTACCTTAACCGCAAGCTCGTCTCCGATGCGCCTCTCAATGACGGCGACGTGATCACCGTGGGCTCCGCCCGGATCTTCCTGCACGAAGGATGACCTTCTCCCGCCCGACCGTGCGGCCGAGGCCCCGGGCATCGACACGGACGCCGCGCGCCTGCTCGAAGACACGAAGGACACCGTCGTGCAGGA
>JANXYE010000416.1 GCA_025350285.1 Chloroflexota bacterium | reverse complement strand
GACGCCCGGCGCTGGCCACGACCTCTCCTCGCGCAAAAATTTGAATCGCACCCCGCCCGCCGCCGCCCCTTGCGCCCTCGGCGTATGCTTCCACCGTGATGCGGAGCCACCAAAGGCCCGCCGCGGAGGAATGAAGATGGGCGAGAAAGAAACGATGTCCGGCGACGCGCTGCGCGAAAGCCCGACGCGCGCCAGCCAGGGCCGCGAGTCAAGCGCACCGAGCGTCTCGGAAGGCGTAACGGCCCCCCGCGATGTGGCCACCGGCCAGTCGTCGGGCCGGATGGAGAACATCGGCTCCTCCGGCATGGACACGGGCCAGGATGCCAGCGCCGCCCCGAACCTCGGCTCCTCGGGCCAGGAACAGTCCGGCATATCCGGAGACCCGGTCCCGGACATCGACGCAGGGGCCGCCATAGCCACTTGGGACCTCGCCACGATTAAAAAATAGAAGAGCCTGAAGTTTGTGCTGGCCAGGCTCCCGGCTCTGGGGCACAGCCGCGCGTGAGGACGACCTATGCCGCGTCCTCGGCGCGGCACCACACAGGAATTATCAGAACGAAGCCGACCGAAAGAGGAACGACATGGGTGAGAAAGAAACGATGGCGGGCGACGCGATGATTCGCGAAAGCCCGAGCAAAGCCAGCACGGGCCGCGAGGCCAGCGCACCAAGTGTGTCGGAGGGCGTAACGGCCGGTGACGACTGGCCCCCCGGCGGCCCGGCCAGCGGGTCCGTGGCCGGTGGGGCCGTGCCAGGCGGATCGATCCTCAGCGCCGCGGTCTCCAGCGTCAGCCAGCTGGGTGGCGGGAAGGGCGGGGCCGCCTCCGCCGCCTACGCGAGGCTTGATGCGGCGGGCTCGGAGGTTGCGACGGGTGACCTCGACGGCGACGGTACGGCCGAATCGGCCATCAACAATAGCCACAGCAACATCAAGAACCTGTAGCCGCGGCCATTGACGATGTGGGCGCGACTCAGGCCCGCCGCACGAAGCGGCCTCACTCCGCGGGAGGCGCTGATCGCCGCCCTCGGCGGACGTGTGCGCCTTGAAGCGCCCGGTGAATTCGTCGGGATCGAGCACGAATACACGCTCACCCGCGTCGGCCAACCGCTAGATTTCCGCTCCATCATCCACACCCTCCCGATCAACGGGCGGCGGCTCGACCCCGGCGATGTGAACGCCTACCGCCTCCGTTCCGGGCTGGCTCTGACCGCCGATGGCGCCGAGGCCGAACTCGCCACTCCCCCGATCCCCGTCCGGCCCGGCTTCGCTCAAGAGATCGAGCAGTGGTCCGCCCTTTCGTGGCGGACGCTGCGGAGGCTACTCCCCGCGGACCTTGAAATCGCCGGCTACTCCACGCATGTGAGCGTGTCGATGCCGGATGACATCGTCGATGCGGTCGCCGAGCGGTACGCCCTGACCTTCGCACCCGTCCTCGCGATGTTCATGGAGAGCCCGCACTCGAACGGCGTCTACGTTCGGCCCCGCCCGGGCAGGCTCGAACTCTGCGGCGAGTTCGTGGACGGCCCACGGCTTGGGGCCATCGTCGCCTTCGCCGTGGGCTCGGCTCGGGCCTGCGCAGCCGAGCTAACCGGCGCCGCCGAGGCTATCCCTGAACTCCAGCTCGCGGTCCTCCCCGGGCTGGAGCGGTACGGCTTTCGCGTCCACCGGCTCGCGGCCGGCTTCGATGCCTACGCCGCTGGCCGCGAGGTCCGTTTTCCGGCGACCGCCGGACACAAGATCAGCGGCACGGAGATGCTCGGTGCGGGCTTTCGCGCGGCCCTCGGCGCCCTTGGCCGTGGTGTTTGCCGAAGCGACACCTCCGCCCTCGCCGCGATGGTCCGCGGGGCGGCGCCTCTCGGGATAGAAGGCGCACTCTCACCACCAACCGCTCAGTCGGGGAGACCCGCCGGGCACGAACTCGGGAGCGTCGTGCGGCCCTACCAACGTCGCGGATTCACCATCAACGCCGTGCTCGCGACCTGGAGCTTCACCGTCTTCAGGGCGGAAGGTAGCGGTAGAGACGCATACCTTTGCCTCCCCCGCGCTCAGCTCGCGCGATTCATGGACCGCCTCGAACGGGGCCGTCTCGACGACCTGATCCGGCGTCAGCTCGAGAGCGGCATTGGCGCGGTCCTCGCTTCGCACGAACAGACGCGCCAGGCGGGCGTGTTCGCGGCCGTGGGCGAGCCGGCCTCCCTGCTCGCCCCGGAACGAGACCCGGACGATGCCGTCGAGCGAATCGCCGCCCTGAG
>JANXYE010000402.1 GCA_025350285.1 Chloroflexota bacterium | reverse complement strand
CACCCGTTCATGGTCGCCGACCGGATGCTCCAACTGGACCACATGACGCAAGGCCGCGCGATGCTTGGCGTGGGCCCGGGCGCACTCACATCCGACGCTTACATGATGGGCATCGAACCCACAACCCAGCGCCAGCGGATGGCCGAATCGCTGGACGCCATCATGGCCCTGTTGCGCAGCGAAGGCCCCGTTTCGATGCAGACTGACTGGTTCATCCTTCGCGAAGCGCGGTTGCAGCTCGCCAGCTACAGCGACCCCCACCTGCCGGTTTCTGTCGCCGCCACGTTTACGCCCGCTGGGCCCGCGGCCGCCGGCAAGCACGGCGCAGGGCTGCTCTCCGTCGCCGGCGCCGACAGCGAGGCGTTCGAACGGACCTGGGGCTGGGTCGAAGAAGCGTCCGCGGCATCTGGCCGGCCGGTCGATCGCAGTGACTGGCGCGTCGTTGTCCCGATCCACATCGCCGAATCTCGCGAGGAGGCGTTCAGCGACGTAGCCGAGGGTTACCGCCAGCGCGCCTACTTTGGCGACCGCCTGAACCACGATCTGCCCGCCGGCAACCCGCTCCTCGGGGCAATCGGCGGCACCTCGCTCGAAGAGCAGGCTGAGCACGGCGGTGCGATCATCGGCACACCCGACGACGCCATCGCCCAGATAGGTGTGCTCCAGGAGCGGTCCGGGGGACTTGGCGGGATCCTCGGGCTCGCCCACGAATGGACCTCAACCGACAAGCTCAACCGCAGCTTCGAACTCTTCGCTCGCTACGTTGCCCCCCGCTTCCAGGGCCAAATGGAGACCATCGAGTCCAACCGCAACTGGATCGAGGGCAACCTCGACATGGTCTTTAAGAACAACGCGAACGCGTGGCTAAAAGCATTCAAAGATGCCGGCAAGGAGCTTCCGGAAAGTGTGAAGCAGGGCCTTGCGGCGATGGCGAAAGCACGCGAGCAGGTCGCGAAGAGCTGACTTTCGACTACGCCTGGAGCCGCGAGATGAGCGCCGCCCCCAGCACGACGCAGAACAAGTAGCTGAACCCGTCGGTAAACATCGTGACGAAGATGCTTGAACTCAGCGCCGGGTCGGCTCGCATCACCTTGAGCGCGATCGGCACGAGCTGGCCAATTGGCGCCGCCAGCGTGCTGGCCCCGGTCATCGAAACGAGCAGGATGAGCGAGAGCGTGAGGTTCTGCTCGACCGCGAGGCCGACGCCTGCCAGGAGCAGCCCAACGACAAATCCGTTGCCCATCCCGATGAACGCCTCGCGCACGACGATCCAGGCGAGCGACCGCCGCGCCTCTCCGAGCGCCAGGGCGCGCACCATGATGGTGGAAGTCTGTGTGCCGGTGACACCCGCCTGGTTCGCGATGGCGGGCGCGAACGCGAACAGGATGGCCGCGCGCTCGACCGTCCCGTTAAAGGCAATCAGGATGAAGGTCGCCACAAAGGCCGTGCCCAGGTTCACGACCAGCCACGGGAGCCTGAGCCAGGCGGCCCGCAGCAGCCGGTTCGAGGTCGATTCGTCCTCATCGAGGCCGACCATGCGATACATGTCCTCCGTCGCCTCTTCCTGGGCGACATCGAACAGGTCATCGGCGCTGGTAACGCCCTCCAGGCGGCCCTCTTCGTCTACCACCGGGACGGCCATCAGGTTGTAGCGCTGGAGCGTGCGCGCTACCTGCTCCTGGTCCGTCCCGGTCGTTACGGCGTGGACATCGTGCTGGGTAATCTCGCCCAGCGTGGTGCGCGGCGAGGAGACGATCAGGTCCCGGATGCTGACGGTTCCCTGGAGCCGCTGGTCACGATCGACGACGTAGATGTAGTAGGCCTTTTCCGAAGGTGGCCGAAGTACGCGCAGATAGTCGATTGCCTGCTGAACGGTCACATCTTCCGGCAGCGAGACGAACCCGGTGGACATGATGCCGCCGGCTGATTCGTCTGAGTACTGGAGGAGGTCGGTGACTTCGTCGCGGTCGAGGGCGGCCAGCGTCTCTTCACGATCGTCTCGCCCGAGTTGCTGGATAACGTCCGCGGCGACATCGGCTTCCGCTTCTTCGAGGACGGCCGGCAGGTCGGCCACTCCGACGCCGCGGATGAGGTCGCGCAGCTCGTCGTCTTCAGCGTATTCGAAGAGCTGCGCCGTAATATCCGTTGGCAGGTGGTCGAGGAATTCGCGCCGGCGCTCTTCTTCGAGCGACAGGACAAGGTCAGCGAGGTCAGCAGGGTGCAGGGCTGTGAGCAGCGCTACAGCCTTACCCCAGTCGCCCTCGGAGATGAGGGCGCGGGCGTCGTCGAGCAGATCCCGGACGACTTCCTCGTCTGCCATTGACCGTTTCCCGATGGTATTTCGTACACATACATGCGCCCCGGAGGGCCGTCCGAACGTACGCCCGGCCCCCTAAAGGGTCAACGACGCAGCGAAGCGGTGGCCCCTGCCTCGATGGCCGTCAGGCCGCGCGATTCACGCCACGCTCGGATGAGGATCTGGGCCTCGTCGGCGCCCATTTCGGCATGGGCAACGGCGTTCTGATGGATCCCATCCGAGGCCCAGAGTCGCCGCTTCAGGTAGCCGAGCCCGTCTGTGCTCCGCATATAGGGGATGCGGAGTTCGCCGCAGATTTTGTTTACTCCCCGATCCACCACGAGCCGCCTTGCTTCGGCCCGGGCGATAGCGGAGCGCGTTTCCACAATCACAGCTGGGTACATCGGCCCGCGCACGAACGGCATAACCTCTTCATGCCGTAATATCCTCCGCAGGCATGTCTCCGTGAGTTTGACGACGGCGTCTGGCTCGAAGGCTTCAGAACCCCCGAGCCGCCAGAGGAGCCAACGGCGCCGAACCCTGCCGGCCCGCGCCGCCAGCTGCTTCTTGATTCCCGCCCGTTTGGCCAGCCGCCCGGCCACGCGCAGCGCCCGGTTGTTGGAGCGGGTTGGCAGCGGCACATCAATACGCGTGAACCAGTGGGGGTTCACCCAGAACAGCACGAAGTCCGGACGGTAGCGCTCAATCCAGTTTTCGATGATGTCGGGCAGCGCCTCCGACGGCCAAACGGTCCGCACTATGGTCTCGACCGGCTCGCCCGACGCCTCTTCCAGCGCACGCGCGCTAATGCGAAACGACCGCTCCTCCTCCGGGATCTCGGGAAAAGTGTCCACGCTGCTGGTGAGACGGAGGACAATCACGGCGGCATCGTGCCAGCCGCGTCGGCGCAGTTCAAGGCGCGATCAATCGGAGCCGTGGGAAGTACGTGCGATACCGGGCGGCGTCTCGGGTGATGAGCGTGTAGCCGCGAAAGAAGGCATGGGCGCCGATGTAGAAATCGCCCAACGGAGTTCGGCGCGCCCCGCCCCGCTCTCGGTAGATGCGGTGCGCCTGGCCCGCGATGAACGCAGCCTCCCAGGGCAAGCTTTCTCGGCGAAACGTTTGCGAAGGAATTGCGGCGTTCAGGTCGTCGTAGGACGAGAATCCTGGAGCAACCTCAGCGAGAATGACCTGATTGATCACAAGTTCGCCCCGGATGGCTGCCATTGCGAAAGCTTCAAGCGTCCATGCGCTCCAAATCGGGTCGTCCGTGATCACGTCGAGCAGCGCGTTGCTATCGGTCATGAACCCTTCGACCGCCACTAGCCTTCCCCTCTCATCATCTCCATGATCTCGTCCGTCGTGAGTCCCGACGTTGCCGATCCGCGCATGCGTTCAAGGACGGCCCGGATGTCGCGCTCCCGCTCTGGCCCGGCCGGGACGATGAGCAGTCCGCCCTCCGT
>JANXYE010000383.1 GCA_025350285.1 Chloroflexota bacterium | reverse complement strand
CCCCGGAAACGATCGTGGCTGCGCTCGCCATCTCGGCCACCGGCGCCTTCGCAACTGGCGGAGGGGCCGTAGCTCGTCCCGGTGCACCAAGCACGACGGTGCCTTCGCTAGACATTTCCGGTGGCGACGTTTGCGCCGCCGGCCGCTGGCCGACGACGATCGTCGCCCCGGACTGCGATCCGTCGTCCGGCTGAGGCACCATCGTCCGGTACTGGTCCGGCATCACCGCTGGTGCTTCCGTGCGCTGCTGGTACAGCCGCGAGCGGACGCGGTCGAGCGCGGCCGCCAACTCCTGGGCCGACTGGAAACGGTCCTGAGGGTCTTTCTGCATCGCCCGGCGGACGATATCGACCACGGGCTCCGGCTGAAGCGAAAGCAGCGCCGCCGGAAATGGCGAGCGTGTGTGCTGGTTCAGGATCTCTTCGGCGGTCCGCCCCGTGAACGGGGGACGCCCGGCGAGCATGTGAAAGAGCGTCGCGCCGAGCGCGTAGATGTCCGTGCGGTCGTCTGCTTCGCCCTTCTGCTGCTCGGGGGCGGCGTACTGCACCGTGCCCATAAAGCCCGCCGAAGCGTCCCTCGTCGAGCCTTGCGAGGCGATGCCAAAGTCCACGAGCTTCGCCGCGCCATCGGGGCTGACGATGATGTTCGATGGCTTGAGGTCACGATGGACGATCTTTTGGGTGGCCGCCGCCTCCAGCGCGCGGGCTGTGTCCGTGGCGATCTCGAGCGCTTCGTCCAGCGGCAACGGGCCGTTGGCAAGCATCGCTTCGACGCTTTCGCCGTCCACGAACTCCATGACGATGTAGTAGTGGCCCTGCTCCCGGCCGAAGGCGAGCGTCTGCACCGTATACGGAGACTTGAGGAGCGTCGCAACGTGCGCTTCGCGCTCGAAACGCTGGCGGAACATCGGGTCCCGGCTGAACTCCGCGTTGAGCACCTTCACGGCGACGCGCGTGTTGTCACGCCGGTCGTTCCCGAGCCAGACCTGGCCCATCGCGCCCGCGCCTACCATTTCGTCGATGACGAAATGGCTTAACACGGTGCCTGCCTTCAACAGACCGGTATCGCCGTCACTCATCGTTCTTCATGCCTGGCGTCGCGATCTGCTCGCAGGTAGATTCGGCAGCCGGGCGGCCTGCGGTCAGGCCGGGCATGCGTCGCCACCGAACAGCGTTCGCGCATCCTCTCCCTGCCGCAAGCTATCAGGGAATCGGCGTGAATGGCAACCGGAAGACACCCCGCCGCCACCACCCGCTGGGGTTCGGCGGATTGTGAGCAGGTGCATTCGTCCCTATGCTGCAACAAGCACTGGTAGGGATGTTGCCGCGGCACATGGAACTGAAACTCACTGTCCGGGTCCAGGAATATCCGCCCGCCGAGTACGTCGTGGACGACCACCCCATGGTCGTCGGCCGCGATGCGACCTGCGATATCCAGGTGCCCAGCAACTATGTCTCCCGCCGCCACTTCCAGATTGAGCCGGCGGGCGAAGAGTTCCGCTATGTCGATCTTGGCGGGCGGAACCCGGTCCTTCTCAACGGCCAGCCTATCGCCGACGGCTCGACCCTCGTGCCCGGCGACAGCCTCTCGATCGCGGACATCTACATTGACGTTAAGGGCGACGGCGTTTCGACCGGTACCGTCGTCTTCGTGCCCAAGGCGGCTCCGCCGCCAGCTCCCCGTCCGGCCGCTCCGGCAACCTCCCCGGGCGGTATTCAGAACGTCTGGCACGGTCAAAACCTCGGTCCCGGCGGCACCTTGACCATCATGTTCACGGACCTCGAAAAATCCACCAACATGGTCACCGAACTTGGCGAACGCGAAGCCTACCAGGTGATGACGCTGCACAACTCTATCCTGCGGGAACAGCTCCAGGCGTTCCGCGGCCACGAAGCGAAGCGCGTCGGCGACGGCTTCCTCGTGCTCTTCGCCAGCGCCCGCGACGCCCTCAACTGCGCCGTCGGCATCCAGCGGAACCTCGCGAAAGCTCCGGTCGGCGCATTCGGCGCAATCCGCGTGCGCATCGGTATCCACGTCGGCGAGGTCATCTGGGACGAAAACGACATCTTTGGCTCGGCCGTCAACTTCTCCGCCCGCGTGATGAGCGAAGCCCAGGGCACGGAAATCCTCATCTCCGCCTTGCTCCGGGAGATGATCGCCGTCTCCGGCGAGTTTTCCTTCGGCGAAGAGAAGGTCGTCCCACTCAAAGGCTTCAAGGGCGATCACCGGCTGACCCAGGTGGTCTGGGACGAAAGCAGTAGCGCCGCGCCGAACACGCGGTAGCTCCGGGCAACGACGCGAGGCTCCGGCGCGCTTCATGATCATGATTGCCGGTAAAGGGCGACGGAGATGTTGTCGGGGCCGCCGGCCGCGTTCGCCAGGTCGATGAGCTTCCTCCCGGCCGCCTCCACCGGCAGCGCCGCCAGCGTCTCACCGATCTGCTCTGGCGAAACACAGCGATAGAGGCCGTCCGAACAGAGCACCAGCACGTCTCCGCTGACAAGGGTCTGGCGTGTCACCGTTTCGACGTTGATCGTGTCTTCAACGCCCACGCCTCGCGTGATGACGTTCTGGTACGGGCTGCGCGACGCCTCTTCCTCCGTTAACGCCCCGGAACGCACCTGCTCCGCCACCCAGCTGTCGTCTTCCGTAAGCGCCGTCACGTCGCCCGCATGGTAGAGATACGCCCGGCTGTCGCCGACGTTGATCAGCCACGCCTGGCCACTGTCGATTATCGCCGCCACCAACGTCGTCGCCATCGTCTTGAGCCGCTCGTCGGTAGTCGCCCGTGCGCGCACAACGGTGTTGGCCCGGCGGACCGCGTCACGCAGCGCGTCCGCGGGGTCCGCGAGCGGAGACAGCGTGAGTTGAGCGACGATTGACTCGAGCGTCTCCGCGCTGGCGACCTCGCCCCCACCCGCGCCACCGACGCCATCGGCGACGAGGAGAAGGGTCTGGCCGCCGGGAAGCAGGCGGGTCGTCGTCTGGTCTTGATTTGTGGGTCGGTGCATGCCCGGGTGTGTGATGTGAAAATGGGATTGCGCCACGTTCGCGGGGGCCTCATCGCGGTTGGTAGCGTAGTATGCCCACCGTCTTCGGATGCCGCCAATGAGTGCCCGCCAGGGGCGGTCCGCGCCCCTCCTGGTCCGTTCGCTAGCCAATAGCATGCTCGAGTTCCTCAGGGGTGATTGAGCCGGGCGGAGTGCCATTCGCGGCCATCTGGTTCGCGATCCGCTGGAAGGCTGAGTTGACCGGCGTGGGCACGCCGTGCAGACGGCCGAGAAGCGCGATCTCGCCGTTCAAGTAGTCCACTTCGAGCTCTCGCTTGCCACGAGCGAGGCTTTGCCAGGTAGACCCTCCCGCTCGCGGCTTGTCGCCAATCGGACGGATCGTGATGAGGTTGCCCCGGCGTTCGCGGTCTTCCGCCTCGCTCGCGTAGTCGATTCCGGCGGCCTCAAAGCAGGCCACAGCCTCCTGGCGCGCCCGCCGGATGAGGTCGCCCGTCGCCGCCCCTGGGCCACAGATAGCCTGGGCCGCGTTCCCGAGGTTCATGACCAGCAGTTTCGTGTACTTGTGGCGCATGACGTCTGCGCTCGGGTGCGAACTGAAGGTCGAAGCTTCGAGGGCGGCGGACACCCGCTCGCAGAGTTCGTCCGTCCCGGCCGGGTAGCGCCCGATATCGAGGACGCCAGTCGTTGGCTCAGAATCCGCCTGCACGACCCCCGGCTCAAGGTGCGTGGCCGGGAGGCGTACCGGCGTCGCGTAGACGTTGGTCATCCGGCGGGTCACCACCCGCTCTGATTCCACCCCGTTCTGCAGGCAGATGACCGGTATCTCCGGACCGGCGGCCGCAACGAGCTCGGCCACGGCCGCCTCGGTGTCGTTGGTCTTCATCGCAAGGAAGACCACATCATCCGAGCGGAACTCGATCTCGGCTGGCAACCCCACGGCGGGGATCGTCAGGGTGACGGTCGCGGAGGGCGCCTGAAGCGTAAGCCCGCTAGACTGGATGGCGCGCAGGTGCTCGCCGCGCGCGATCAGCACGACCTCGTGGCCACTCTCGAACAGGCGGGCGCCGACCACTCCGCCAATGGCTCCAGCGCCGTAGATGATAAACCGCATGCCAACCTCCCCGCCGTCGTCATGACCCCCAGGCGGGTAAAGCGCGAATGTGCGCCTTTCCCCTAGTATCGAGCGCCCCCCGCCCGGCGCAGGGTAACGCACCACCAACGCTGGCGATGCGCCCGCCGATACACTTTCGCGAAAAGGCCTCAACCAGCCGGTTCAGCGCCAACCTGTAGGAGCAGCTTCCCCGTGTTCGCGCCTTCGAACAGCATTTGCAGTGCACGCGGGGCCTTCTCGATGCCTTCGACGATGGTGTCGCGCGCTTTCAGCCTGCCCTCCGCCATCCAGCGGCCCATCTCCTCGCCCGCCTCGGGGAAGCGCGGGATGTAGTCGATGATGATGAAACCCTCCATCCGCGCCCTCATGCCGACGAGCATCATCAAGTTCGCGGGTCCAGGAGGTGGGACTTCCGCGTTGTAGGCGCTAATCCCACCGCACAGCACTATCCTGGCCTTCATTCGGATCTGGGCGAGGACCATATCCAGAATCGGGCCGCCCACGTTGTCGAAGTAGACATCGATCCCATCGGGGCAGGTCTCGTGCAGGCGCACCGCCACGTTCTCAGTCTTGTAATTAATCGCCGCATCAAACCCGAGTTCGTCCACGAGCCACGCGCACTTCTCGTCGCTCCCGGCGATGCCAACCGTCCGGCAGCCCTTGATCTTCGCGATCTGGCCGGCCACGGACCCGACAGCCCCGGCGGCCCCCGAGACTACGACAGTCTCGCCCGCCTTCGGCTGCCCAAGGTCCAGCAGGCCGAAGTAGGCCGACATTCCCGCGCCGCTGAACACGCCCATCGAAGCGCGCAGGTCGGTCCCAGGCGCGAGCCTGCGCATCGCCATCAATCCGCTTCCATCCGAAAGGCAGTACTCCTGCCAGCCGGTCATCCCGGTCACCAGGTCGCCGGGAACGAAGCCGGGATTGTTCGACTTCACAACTTCGCCGCAGCCGCCGGCCCGCATGACTTCACCGATTCGCACCGGCGGGACGTACGACGGGCGATCAACGATCCAGCCCCGCATCGCCGGGTCGAGCGAGCAGTAGATGGTTCGAACGAGGATCTCCCCCGCCTCCGGTTTGGGGATGGCGGATTCACGGAGTTCGAAGTCGGTTTCCTGCACCATGCCGTTCGGCCGGTGCGCGAGGACCCAGGAGCGGTTGGTAGGCATAGCGTTTACGTCCTTGAAAGTGGGTGGAGCCGGATCGGAATGTACTGTGCGAACCTCGCGAAGTCTCCGTCCAGCGTCAGGATCACGGAATTCGAACTGACCGAGGTCGCGCAGACAAGGAAGTCTGCCCTTGCACCCTGGACGCCGGAGCGCTGGCACGTGTTGGCAAACTCTGCCGCGCGCTCGTAGTCGTCGATAGTGCAGGCAACGTCCGGGAACGCGCGAAGCAGACCTCGTAACCGCCTGAAAGTGGCTTCTTCTCGGAGCCCGCTGAGCAGCTCTTGCCGCACAACGCCCGGCACCAGAAGTTCTGCCCGCGAGGAGAGTGCATCCAATTCAGCTCGAACCGCCGCACCCGGTCCCAGCGGATCAATGCGCCCGCGGAACCCTAGCGACATCGCGGACGTATCGACGGTGGTCAGCACTGCCGCCGCTTGATGTCCCGCTCCAACTCCTTCCGGCGTTCTGCTTTGTAGTCGTAACCTTCGTCCCACTCCACGGTTCCGAACGACGCGACGAACTCAAGGTGCTTCTTCCAGCGAATGTACTCCCGGAGCGCCGCCGTGACGGCCTCCGTTTTGGTCTTGTGTCCGCCAAGCGCTTTGGCCTCGTTAATAAGACACGGGTCGATCGCAAGGTTCGTCGCCACGGTAGCCACCTCCCGTTGTGTGCATCGATCGTGTGTGACTTAGTCACACACGTCAAGCGCGCCGGGTGAGGCCACGCCCCCGCGGTCCGTTCCTGCTGACGAAGCGATTCGGGCCGGTCAATCGGACACTCGTTCGAGGAAGCGGGACACGGCCGCCCGGAATTCACCCGCTCGTTCGAGGTGCGTCCAGTGCCCGCAGACCAGCACTTCGACCTCCACATCCGGGGCGATGGCGCGGACCTGTTCGTAGTACCCCGGCTGCGGCTGAGCATCAATAAGTAAAGACGGTTGGCCAGCAAGTCCGCCGATCAAGCGCTCGGCCATCGTGCCAAGTTCGGCGCCCGTGAGCGCGAAGAGCGGCGCCCAGAGGGCCTGCCCGACCTCAACCGGCGTGGCGCGCTTCAGCCGCTGGATCCCCGCCCTGTCCTCCGCGGAGATACGATCCGTGACCATCGAGTCGAACAGGCCGTCCCGGAAGCCCATGTGCTGCTCCGCGGAGAAGATTATCGGTTCGACCTGCCGCAGCTGCCCGGCGAGGGGGCGCAGGTCGAGTGCCTGATCCTCCACCACGACAGCCCGCGCGAAGCCGGGAAAGCGGGCCGCTACGAATCCCGCGAGCATCCCCCCGAAGCTATGCCCGATGAGCACCGGGCGACTGACGCCGAGGAACTCGCAGAGCGCGACTACGTCACCGGAGAGCGCCTCCGGGAAGTAAGCGTGGTCGCGCGGCAGCCCGGAGAGCCCGTGCCCCCGCATGTCCGGCGCGACGCAGCGGTAGGCGCCCCGGAAGTGTTCCAGCGTGGCGGTCCAGCTCTCGCGGCCGTCACACCAGCCGTGCAGGAAGACCAGCGCCGGATTATCGCCACCCGTGTCTTCGTAGTGGAGAGCAACCGTTGGGCGTTCGAAGACGGGCATAGCGCTACTCCACCATCTCCGTTTTACACGGCGGGAGGATACTGAGGTGGGCCATGTCCTTGCCAGGCTCGGCCCCGTGCCAGTGCACCGTGCCCGCGCCAACGTGGACGATGTCGCCTTCCGTGACGTGCTGCTCGCCGTGGTCATCCGCGACGATCCCGTTCCCCTCCGTGATGTAGAGGATCTGGTCAGCGCTGTGCGTGTGGCGTTTGTTCCGCCCGCCATCCGTGAACCGCACGAGCGTGACCGTCACGTTCGGGCTGACATCGGCCGGGATAAGCGGCCGCGAGTGGACGGTCCCGACGAAAAGTGGGGAGGTGGCGAGCACCTCGCCACCTTCAGACTTGCGTACGACTTTCATGAGAACGCTTCCTTTCAGATTTGGCCGGCGAGGAACGCCCGGAGCGTGTCGTTCGTCACCTCGGGCGCCTCCTCCGGGAAGAAGTGCCCAGCGTTCACCCGCCGCCCACGCAGATCCGGAAAGTAGCGCGTGAACTGTTGCGCGAAAGGGTTGCCCGTGGGCACGCGGTCCGCCGGATCGTCCGCGTCGCCCGTACCGCGCGAACGCGAGAGGTAGGTCCCGAACATCCACAGCGTCGGGTTCGGGAAGGTCTTGTGGCGGTCCTCCGGGCCGTAGTCCATGAAGTTCGCGTGGAGCGGGTGCTTTTCCAGGCCGTCCGGGTTCGTCCACATCTCGGCGACCCTCTTCTCCGAAAGGAACTCGAAGCGTTCCCCGTGCGCCGCCGCCGGGTCGTCGTGAACGATGTGAAAGGGCAGCGCGTAGCGGTAGTACGAGATCGCGTGGAAGTGGCTCATCGGGTCGGCGAACGCCTTCGCGTAGTGCTCGACATCCTCCTTCGTGGCCCATGTAGCCGCCGCCCGGCCCGGCCCCTGCCACGGCGAAAGCGGCCGTCCCGGGAGCGGGGGTTCCGACGTGCCGGTGAAGATCGTCTCGATGAACGGCCGGTGGTACTTCGCGAAGAATTCCTCCGGGTAGGGCTCGGCCTTGAACCAGTACCCGTGCACGCCCGCCGGCGACCAGACCGTGCAGAGCGTATCGAGAAGCGCCAGCCGGTTCACCCGCTGGGACCAGTCGATCGCGACCTTGAACGCGATGATGCCGCCCCAGTCGTGGCCCACGACGTGCGCCTTTTCGATCCCCAGCGCGTCCATGAAGTTGATGACGTCCTGGCCGAGCATCGCCCGCGTGACACGCGCGCCCGGCTTATCCGTCTGGCCGAAGCCGCGCATGTCGGGCGCGAAGCAGGCGTAG
>JANXYE010000360.1 GCA_025350285.1 Chloroflexota bacterium | reverse complement strand
AGCGCGAACATCCGCCCGACCATCTCCGCCTCCGAGATGCGGGAAGCGCCGCCGCGCGCGGCGAGGTCCGCGTTCCCCGCGGCGATCACTTCGCGCATCGCCCGTTCCGCGGTCGTCCGCAGCGCGGGGTCATCGATGATCGCCTGCGTACCGATCCCACCGGCGGCGACGCTCAGTCCGTTGAACGGGATATTCCAGCAGAGCTTCTCCCAGCGCGCGTGGCGCAGGTCTGGCGCGGCCGTTACTTCGGCCCCGGCCCCGGCGAACAGGGTGGCCAATTCAGCCGTTTGGGCGGCATCGTCGCCCAGATGGCCCAGGCTCAGGCGGCCGTACTTCAGGTGATGCACAACCCCCGGCGCGCCGCGGTTGATGCAAACGAAGGCCATTCCCCCGAACACCCGCTCGGGGCCGGCCCACGCCGCCAACCGCTCCTCGACGCCGAGCCCGTTCATCAGCGCCAGTATCCGCGAACTCCGTCCGAGGCAGGGTTCGACCAGCCGTTCCGCGTCGTCCAGCACGGTCGTCTTCAACGAGCAGATCACCCAGTCCACCGGGCCGATCTCCTCGCTCGCCGCAAACGCCTGCACCTCCCGTAGCTGGAAGTCCCCGAGGTGACTGCGGATGTCCAGCCCGTTCGCGCGGACGGCCGCGAGGTCCCGCCGCATCAAGAAGCGCACATCGTGGCCCGCACGCGCCAGCAAGGCGCCGTAGTAGCAGCCAACCGCGCCCGACCCGATGACCGCGACCGAAACCATGCGCCAAAGCGTGGCAAGCGCCTCCGTTCCGGGAAAGCCGGGTGACGTTCCGGTGAATGCCGTTGGCGGGCCCGTGCGCGGCGTATGATGGCCACGACACCATGACTCGCCCGGCTGGCCCCACCGTCCTGCATGTTGATCTCGACGCGTTCTTCGTTTCGATGGAACTGCTGCGCCACCCGGAGCTCCGGGGATTGCCGGTGGTCGTCGCCGGTGGGCTGGGCCCGCGCGGCGTCGTCAACACCTGTAGCTACGAAGCGCGCCGCTTTGGCGTCCACTCCGCGATGCCCGTGGGGCGCGCCCGCCAGCTCTGCCCGCGGGCGGTCTTCCTCGCTTCTGACTACGCCTACTACGGCGTCGCTTCACAGCGGTTCCACTCCATTCTTCGGGACTACACGCCACTCGTTGAGCCGGCCGGCGCCGACGAAGCCTACCTCGATGTCGCTGGCTGCGAGCAACTCTTCGGCGACGGCGAGGCCATCGCCGGTGACATCCGGCGGCGCGTGAGTGCGGAAATCGGCATAACCGCCTCCGTCGGGGTTTCCGGGAACAAGCTCGTGTCGAAGGTTGCCAGCGACGCCTCGAAACCGGACGGCCTCGTGGTCGTCCCGCTCGGCGGCGAGGCGGCCTTCCTTGGCCCGCGCCCTCTGCGCGACCTGCCGATGATCGGCCCCAAAACGGCCGAGGTCCTGGCGGGCCTTGGCGTCCGCACGATCGGCGAACTCGCCGCCGTGGCGGTGGGGCACCTCGAATCCCGCTTCGGGCGCCACGGCCTCGAACTCCACGAACGCGCCCTCGGCCGCTTCGACTCCCCGGTGCTCGCCGGCCGCGGCGAGGCCAAGTCGGTCTCGCGCGAAATGACCTTCGAGCAGGACGAGGCGAGCGAGGACCGCCTCCGCGCCGTCCTCCGCGGACAGGCCGAGCGCGTCGCGGCCGACCTCGTCCGCCAGGGGAAAGCTGGTCGCACCGTCACCCTCAAGCTGCGCTTCCCCCCGTTCGAGACGCTGACCCGCTCAGCGACCCGCCCCTCGCCGACCGGCCTGGCCGACGAACTGTTTGAAACCGCTCTCGAACTCTTCGAACGCGCCTGGAGCGAAAACGCCCGGCGGCCCGTCCGCCTCATCGGCCTCGGCGCGACGAACCTCCAGGAGCCGGCCCGCCAGCTCCGCCTCGGCGAGACGCTCGAACGCGACCGCGTGGCCGAAACGGTGGCCGCGATTCGCGACCGCTTCGGCGATGGCGCCGTCAAGCGCGGGGCCGAACTGATGCGCGGGCCCGGAAGATGACTCCGCGGCCGCCGGTGCGGCTTGCGTTCGCCACGGCCCATGCGGTTCCACCACGGACAGAGGCTGGCTTCGAAGACCGCCTGCGTAACCTTTTCCTGTCTGTGCGAGATATACCGCGCGATGGACGGTTCGCGGACCAGATGACCCTCTTGAGCCCCGGCGCGGCCACCGTCGTGCGCTCTCTCGATTCGGAGGAGGAACTCGTCGCGCGCGCCCGTGCCATGGAGGCCGCCGCCTGGGACCAGCTCTATGCGGCCCACTACGCCGCCGTCTATCGCTACTGCGCCTTCAGGATCGTGGTCCCGGAGGCGGCCGAAGATCTCGCCGCCGAAGTGTTCCTCGAAGCGGTCCGCGGCATCGGCCGTTACCAGTATCGCGGCACGACCATCCGGGCCTGGCTCTACCGCATCGCCCATAACCTCACCGCCGACGAACGCCGCCGCCGCCTTCGTCGCGGGCTCATGGAGACGGGGCCGTCCGCCGGCGCGCACGATCCGGCTGAGGCCGACTTTGCTCCCGCTTTGGCCGCCCGGCGGGACCTTCAGGTGGCGCTCGCGAAGCTGACCGAGGACCAGCAGCAAGTAGTGGTGCTGCGCTTCCTCGAAGGGCTCTCGTTGGCGGAGGTGGCGTGCGTCATGAAGCGGCCGGCGGGGGCCATCAAATCGCTACAGCACCGCGCCGTCCTACGGCTGCGCGCGCTTATGGAAGGGGAGGTCGGCTGACATGTGGAAGCCATACCTCGTGACCAACGAAGCCGAGGGCTTCGCCGCCGCCCTCGACGGGTGGCCTGCCGCCGTTGGTGCGGATGCGCTGGTCGCGTTCGTCCGCGAACTTTCCGCCGCCGTCCGCGCAGACTCGGCCAGCCCCTCCGAGCGTGGCCGCGCCCGGCTCCTGGCCGCCGTTGCCGCCAGGCGGGAAGAGACGAAATACCGGGCCGTCGCTCCACTCCCGGCCCGTGCTGGGATGCTCCTCGCGGCTACGCTTGCCGGCGGCGGCCTGCTAGCGGCCGCGGCCGCGAACGGCGCCGACCCTATCGCCTTCGTGCGCCAGGCGGTCCAGGACGTGACCCAGATCGCCCACTTGCCGCCGGT
>JANXYE010000323.1 GCA_025350285.1 Chloroflexota bacterium | reverse complement strand
AGCGCGAAGATGAAGCCGGCGGCGGCGATGCGAGAGAGCCAGACCATCAGGTCATGCTAGCGCGGTGTGCGGTCACGGTCGCCGAGCGCGTTTAGCGAAGGCCAACGCCCTGGAGAAAGCCGATAGCGCCCCGCACGGCGTCATCCGGTTGATGCTGGTTGATTTCGAGGGTGTAGGACGGCAAACGCTTCACCCCGGCAACGATGTAGGCCCAGTCCACGTCGCCGTCGCCGGGGGCGCGGTGGTCACCGATCCCCAGCACATCGTGCAAGTGAGCGCCGACGCAACGGGAACCGTTGTGGTCGAGCCACTCATGCCGGTCGATGAAGCCCAGGCGGTGGAGGACCTCCGCATGGCCCGTATCGTGCCAGTAACCGGCCTGTTCCAGCGAGAGCCCGTCAAGAATGACGTCGTACTCCCGTGGATGGGGCAGTTCGTGAAAGTGGTAGCGGTTCTCCAACCCTATCGTTATCCCAAAAGGTCCGGCCGCGGCGACCAGTTCGAGGAGCGAGCGACGGGCAGCAACTACGGCTGCCTCGGCCCCCACCGCCCGGCGCGCCTGTGCCGCCGCGCGGCGTTCCGCGAACTCCGGTAGGGCCGCCTGGCCCGCGTCAAACATCCGCCGCATCCGCTGCTCTTCGTCGTACTGTTCGCCAACGTCTCCGACCGCGCCCAGGTGACAGATGCTCCGTTTCGCGCCGATGCGGCCGGCCCAGCGGATGCTCTCGACGGCGAAACCAACGGCGGCCCGGCGCTCGGCTTCGTCCGTCGAGGCGAGGTTCAGTTTCGTGTTGCTCCGCCCGTCGGAATGCTTCGCCCACGGCGCCGGCTGGTGGACGGACGTGACGGGCAGGGCGCCGTCCGCGATGACGGCCTCGAACTTCTCAGCCCGCGTCGAGTGGCTGATCTCTATCCCGTCGTAGCCCGCCTCGGCGGCATAGCGGGCGAACGCGGCGCCGTTTTCGAAGCGATCTTGCTGGGCGTACATGGTCGAAAGGGCGAGCGGCTTGGGCATCAGGCGTCCTCAGTTCGTCGGTTCACCAGGGGGTTGTCGCGGGGCGGCGGTCAAGCGGCGCACGGAGAGTAATGCCGCTGATACGGCGGCCGCCATCGGGAAGCTCAGTCCGAGCCCGAGGCCGCCATCGACGCCGAGCACCGGGACCGCCGCGGCGCACACGACGCCGGCGAACAGGCAGAGAGCCAGCATTCCCATTCCCGCCCGTCCGTGCGTCGCGACGGCGGCCCCCAGCCAGGGAAGGTAAGCGCACAACAACCACCCCAGGAGGAATCCGCCGAGAAAGATGACCGTGTACATCGCCGGGCCGCCTACGAGACGATTCGCCGGATATCGAAGAACGTCATGAGTAAGACGCTACCCATGAGGAGGACGAAGCCAGCGAAGTGCACCAGCGCCTCCTTCTCGGGTGCGATACGACGGCCCCCGCGGGCGATTTCGATGAGTACGAAGAGGATCCGTCCGCCATCGAGCATCGGGAAGGGGAGGACGTTGAAGATCGCCAGGTTGAGGCTCAGGAGCGCGGCGAGTTCGATGAGCGAGCGCCAGCCAGCCTTGTCGATGATGTCGCCCGTGACAGCGGCAATGCCAACCGGACCCTGGAACGCCGGACCGTCCGCCCCCGCACCGCCGCCGCCGCCAAGCCGCACCTGGATCTCGTTCTTAGCGAGCACGAGGCTATCGACGAGCGAGCCGATGCCCTTCGGCGCCGCCTCCCAGAGCGGGTAGGAGACATCCTCCGTGTATGGATAGAGGAGGGTGCAGTTTTTGGGATTGCCCTTCTCATCGACATCGGAGCAGCTGCCCGGCGCACCGACCCGGATGCCGGTTGGGCCTTCGCCGGCCGGCGGGTGCCAACGCGCGTATACCTTCGCCGTGAGGGTGGACCCGCCGCGATTGACCTTCCAGGTCTGCGTTTCACCGAGGTTCAAGCGGTTCGCGAAGATGAGTTCGCTCGTATTCTTGATGTCGCGGCCTTCGACCTCGAGCACGGTGTCGCCGGGCTGAAGGCCCTGCTTTGGCTGGCTCCCGTCGCGCATCTCGCCGCTCACTTCGGCGGTCGCCGCTGGCGAACCTTGTGCGACCTGCACGACCTGCGCCAGAGAGAGCGAGCGTTCCCGCGGGATCATGAAGCTGAGGGTCATGAACACGATGGCGAGGACCAGGTTCATGAAAACGCCGGCGAACATCACGACCAGCCGCTTCCAGCGCGCGGCGGCGGCGAGGGACCGCGGCTCTGTCGGGTCTTCTTCGCCCACGAGGCGGACGAAGCCGCCGATCGGCAGCCAGTTCAGCGTGTATTCCGTCTCGCCTTTGCGGAAGGAGAGGCCCTTAATCCGCGGCGGGAAGCCGATGCCGAACTCCAGGACCTTGATGTTGAACGCCTTCGCCGCGAGGAAATGCCCGAATTCGTGGAACACGACGAGGCCCACCAGGAGCACCGCAAACGGCAGCGCGGAAAGCAGGATTGCGGCGGGGTCGAACGCGGCGAGGAATAGCATCAGGCAGCTCCCGCGGGAATGGATGTCGCCACACGGCGCGCCCAGGCATCGGCGGCGAGGACGGCTTCGAGGTCTGGATCAGCTGTCGATTCGTGCCGGTCCAGCGTCTGTTCGATGATGGCCGGGATGGCCGTAAAGCGGATCTCTCCGGCGAGAAAGCGGGCCACGGCAACTTCGTCGGCGGCGGCCATGACCGCGGGATAGGTGCCGCCCTCGGCGCCCGATTCCATCGCGAGGCGCAGGCAGGGAAAGCGGGAGATGTCTGGCCTGCCGAAGTGGAGGGAGCCGACCGCGGCCAGGTCGAGCGGCGGCGCCGGGGGCAGCGGCATGCGTTCCGGGTAGGCGAGCGCACACTGGATGGGCAGGCGCATATCCGGCACTCCGAGCTGGGCCTTGATGCTGCCGTCGCTGAATTCAACCAGGGAATGCACGATAGACTCGCGATGGAGCACGACGTCTACTTTCTCCATCGGCACGTCGAAGAGCCACATCGCTTCTATCGTCTCCATGCCCTTGTTCATCAGGCTGGCGCTATCGACGGTGATCTTCGCGCCCATCTTCCAGGTGGGGTGGTTGAGTGCCTGTTCAGGGGTGACCGTATCAAGTTGCGACTCGTCATAATCACGAAAAGCGCCGCCGCTGGCGGTGAGGATGATGCGCCGAATTTCGTGACTCTCTTCGCCCCAAAGACACTGCCAGATGGCGGAGTGTTCGGAATCGACGGGCCGCAGGCTACCGCCGCCGGCCACCAGTGCCCGGCGTACAAGATGCCCGGCCATCACCAGCACCTCTTTGTTGGCGATGGCTACCGGCCGGCCCAACTCCAGTGCGCGAATCGTGGGCGTTAGCCCGGCGGCGCCCGCCGTCCCAACGAGCAACAGGTCTACGTCCGGGGCGACGGCCATCTCGTCCATGTCGCACCAGCGAGTCCCATTCGCAGTCAGCGCGTCATCAAGCTCGGCCGTCCGCCGCTCAGCGACCGCGTAGCGCGGTCTGAATTCGGCCACCTGCTTCGCGAGTTCGTGCGTCCGCGTCCCAGCGGCGAGTGCGACCACCTGGAACCGCTCGGGCAGCTGGCGGATCACGTCGAGGGTCTGTTGGCCGATGGAACCGGTAGAGCCGAGGACCGCGATGCGGAGCGGTTGTGTCACCACAACATCTTAACCCAACAGGGGCCGGGGGCGCTGGCAAGGCCCCTTACCTTGCCGCGCGCCGGCTCAGCGGCGACGATCGACATGTGACAAACCCGCTCTTCGTAGCCCGGACCGGCGATGGTCCACCCGTCCTCTTCCTGCACGGGCTCGGTGGCTCGCACGCGAGTTGGCTGCCCGTGGCGGACCGCCTTCAGGGCTTGGGTTGCATCATCCCGGACCTTCTCGGCTTCGGACGGTCGCCCAAACCGCCGGGACGGTACGACCTCGACGAACACATGGCCGCGCTCGAGCCGGTGATAGCGGCCGAACGACCCCTGGCCGTCGTTGGCCACTCGATGGGCGGCGTCGTCGCGCTCGAAGTGCTGCGCCGCAATGCTGGCATCGCGGCCGGGGTCCTGGTCAGTCCCGCCGTTTTCCCGGCCACCCGCGGCCGCGGCGCCACGGGCGGGGGCCTCGCGCTCCAGGGGTTGCTCGTGGAGGCCCACCGCAACTCGCGTGCTCTCTGCGAAACGCTGTCACTGCTCCGGCCGGTGCTCAGAAAGCTCCTCCCGCTGTTCGCGCGGAGCCTACCGAAACAGGTCGTTCGTGACGGGCTGGAGCACACCTGGGCGTCGTATTCCGGGTCCTTGGAACGAGTCATCCGCTCTGGTGCTGGCCCAGCGTTGCTGAGGGATGCGTCCGTCGCGCGGCGCGTGACGATTCTCCAGGCACGCGACGACCGCACGGTGCCAGTCACCGTCGTCCAGCCCTTCGAGCAGGCCGTCGCCCACTTTGAACTGATCGATGGCGGCCACGAGGCCCCGGTGACCCGGCCCGGGCCCGTCGCCACCGCGATTGAGCGCGCCCTCGCGGTTGTGGTTCCCCGCTGACGGTGTCCCTGCTAGGCTCCCTGAAACGTTAACGAGCAGCCGAATGCAGGACGCCCCGAGCGATACGTTTGAACTCCCCGCCCATCTGCCGCCGGTGACCTGGATGCGCGACGGGCTGCACATCCCACGGCCGATCCCGCGACTGGTGGCCGAGGTGATGGACCGTTGGATGGGGCCGGGCACCGGTTCCCGAATGACCGTCGTGAACGGGTACGGGTACATCGGGTTCGGCGCCGGGGCTCAGACCCCGAACCTCGAAACGGCGCCTCAGGCAGACCCCGGAGAGGCGTGGCGGGAGTTCTACCTCCCGCGCGTACGAGCTATCGTGAACCGCCTGCTGGACGCCGATTACTCAGGGCTAAGCCCGGTGGAACTGCTGAACGCCTTCGACGAGACGATCCGCGACTCGGCCGTCGCGTTCGCCTACACGATGTCTCCCGTCGGCCCCTTGAGCATGCCCGCCCAACACCTGATGAGCTTCTGCCGCAAGCGGTTCGGAGAAGATGGCGACTTGCGCGCGGTGACGCTGCTGCAGGGCTTCGAAAACGAGACCGCCGCGACGGGCAGCGGGCTCGTGGAGTTGGCCACCCTGGCGGCGAGCCTCCCCGAGGTCGGTGCGGCGCTCCGGGAAGGGCGCTTCGACGCCGTCGCCACGCTGGAGGGGGGCGCCCAGTTCGAGCGCCGCTTCCGCGAGTACCTGCACGAATACGGGCGAGGGAACCAAACATGGTTCGAATTCCACCGTCCATCGTGGGAGGAGGACCGGTCCGTACCGCTGGGCATGATCGCGGCGATCCTTGGGCAAGACCGTGGCCGCTTCGCGGGCGCCCAGGCCCGGGCCTCGGCAGACCGGGAGGAACTCCTCGGGACGAGCCTCCGGGATCTCACCAGCGACGAAGACCGAGAGAAGCTGGGCATGCTCCTCGTGGCTTCGAGGGACTACGTTGCCGTCATTGAGGAGCGGGCGCTGTGGCAGCTGGGAGCTAACCACGCCCTTCGCTTCCCCGCCCTCACGTTGGGACAGCGGTTCGCGGCGGATGGCACGTTGGCCAGCGCTGAGGACGTGTTTCACCTCGGGTTCCGGGAACTGGAGACACTGGGCGGTGGCGCGGTGATCGACGACCTGGCGCAGACGGTGGAGGCGCGGCGAGCCGCCGTCGCGCGCTGGGCGAAACTCACGCCTCCCCGCTTCCTCGGGGCGCCGCCGCCACCGGGTCTCGACCGAATCCCAATGCTCAGCCAGATGTTCGGACTCGGGCTCGAGGCATCGGAGGAAGCCGGGATTGTGCGGGGCGTTGGGGCCAGCCGGGGCATCGCACGCGGTGTCGCGCGCGTCATCCTCGACCTTGACGACGCCATGCGCTTCGCCGAGGGCGAGGTGCTCATCTGCCCGTTCACGGCCCCACCGTGGACGCCCCTGTTCGGCCTGGCCGCGGCCGTTGTGACTGACGCGGGCGGGGTTTTGAGCCACGCCGCGATTGCCGCCCGCGAATACGCCATACCGGCCGTTACCGGAGCGCAAAACGCGACCGTGAGGATTCCTGACGGCGCGCTCGTGGAAGTGGACGGCGCGGCGGGCACTGTCCGGCTGATCTAACCGGGCTCGGGCGGTTCAGTCTTCCTTACGCGGCTTCAGGGTGGCCGTGTCGCGGGCGGCAGCGAACGACGTCGCCGCGAACCAGCCAGCGAACACCGTGCCCAGGAGGAGACCTACACCCGCGCCAGCGACGACAACCTGGAGCATCAGTCCGAGTTTACCGGCGAGCGCGAACGGCACGAAGGCGAGCCCGAGCGCGGCCACGAGTACGCCACCGAACATGATGATCGGCCCGGCGGCGCGGTGGACCGCGGTCCAATTGTCGTCGTTTCGCAACGAAAACTCGGTTCGGATGCCAGCCCAAAAGTTGCGCCGGAGTTGACCGGTCAGCCCGGCGAAGCCGAGCCAGGTGACCAACAGCCCGCCGAGCGTGACAAGAATCAGGACGTAGGCCATGGTCGGTTCTCCCGGGCTCTATTTGGCGGGCGCGAGGACGGAGCGGATCGCGTCTTCGAGGATGTCCGACGCGCGGTCGATCTCATCGTCGGACACGTTCAAGGGTGGCATCATGCGCACCGCGTTCGGCCGGACGTTGTTAACGAGCAAACCCCGCATTCGCGCCGCCGCCACAACCTCGACGGAGCAGTCCCGAGAAAACTGGACCGCGAGCAGCAGGCCCCGGCCGCGTACTTCGGTGACGTCCGGGAGGCGGTCCTCGATCGAGCGCAAGCGGGCGACGAGCCGTTGGGAAGCGCGTGCCGCCTGCGCTGGAAGCTTCGTATCGATGATGTGGCTCAGCGTGGCGAAGCCGGTCGCGGTGGCGAGCGGGTTGGCGCCAAAGGTGGTGCCGTGGTCGCCGGGGACGAGGTGCTTCGCGATCTCTTCGCGCGCGAGCATTGCGCCAATCGGCACGCCGCCGGCGAGGCCCTTGGCGAGGGCCATGATGTCCGGCTCGACCCCCTCCTGCTCGTAGGCCCAGAGCGTCCCGGTGCGGCCAATGCCAGTCTGGATCTCATCGAAGATGAGGAGCAGCTTCTTCTCGTCGCACCATTCGCGGATGCCCTGGAGGTAGCCGGGGGCGGGCATGTTGACGCCACCCTCACCCTGGATCGGCTCAATGAGCACGGCCACGGTCTTTTCGTTGGTGGCTGCCTTGATCGCGTCGATGCTGTTCCAGGGCACATGGTGGAAGCCCGCCGGCAGGGGCTCGAACGGCTCCCGGTAGCGCGCCGTGCCGGTCGCGGCCAGCGCGCCAATCGTTCGGCCGTGGAAACCGTTCTCCGTGGCGATGATTTCGTAGGCGCCATCCCGCGTATCGAAGCCCCACCGGCGAGCGAGCTTGATGCACGCTTCGATGGCTTCCGTCCCGGAGTTGCAAAAGAACACGCGGTCCAGGCAGCTGTTCTCGACCAGCAGCTTCGCAAGCTGAATCATCGGAGTCGTGTAGAACAGGTTCGAGGTGTGGATAAGCTCGCGGGACTGGGCCGCCAGTGCGTCCGCCACCACCGGGCTGGCGTGGCCAAGCACGTTCACGGCAAGCCCGCCGACGAAGTCGAGGTATTCCTTCCCCTCGCTGTCCCAGACGCGGGTCCCTTCGCCACGCTCCAGCACGATCGGCTGCCGTCCATAGTTCTGAAAGACGTACTGCTTCTCGTCCGCTACCCAATCGGTCATGGCGAATCCCCGTGGTCGAATTTTGGCGACTCAATCATCGTAGCGCCTTGGCACGTCTCTAGCTAAACGGCGCCTGGGAGAGGAGTTCGGCGTGGGTGCCACGGGCTGGCGCGGCGACATCCCGGGTCCACGCGCTGTCGATAAGCGTCCAGCCCTGGCGCCGGTCATCCAGCATCAAAGTCAGCATGCTCTCGAGTTGCTCGCGCAGCTCGGGCCGGTGCACCGGGGTCAGCACCTCGATGCGCTCGTCGAGGTTGCGCTTCATGAGGTCAGCGCTTCCGAAATAGACCTCCGGCTGCCCATCGTTGGCGAACCAATACAAACGCGAGTGTTCCAGGAAGCGGCCGAGGACGCTGACCACGCGGACGTTCCCGCTCAGCCCGGGAATGCCTGGCCGGAGGCGGCAGATGCCGCGCACGATGAGGTCCACGCGCACGCCAGCCTGTGACGCTTCGTAGAGGAGCTTCGTGAACTCGCGGTCTTCGAGGGCGTTTATCTTGAAGATGACACGAGCGGGGACGCCGGCCCGGGCGTGCTCGATCTCGCGCCGCAGACGACCGGCCAGGCCCGAGCGCAAGCTGTTCGGTGCGACCAGCAGTTCGCGCGTCTCGATTCGTTCGGAGTAGCCCGTGAGGTGGTTGAACACCTGGATGAGGTCGGCGCAGATCCTGGGGTCGGCGGTAAAGAGCCCGAGGTCCGTGTAGAGGCGCGCCGTGCGGGAGTTGTAGTTGCCGGTGCCGATATGGGCGTACATCGTGACGCCGCTCGCTTCTTCGCGTACAACGAGGCTGATTTTGCAGTGGATCTTCAGTTCCGGCATGCCGTAGGCCACGTGGACGCCGGCGTCTTCCAGCTTGCGCGCCCACTCGATGTTGTTCGCCTCATCGAACCGGGCCGTGAGTTCGACGAGCACGGCTACCTGCTTGCCTTTGCCGGCGGCCTCGATGAGCGCGTCGAGGATCGGTGAGTCTGGCGAGGTGCGGTAGAGGGTCTGTTTGATGGCGAGCACCGAGGGGTCGTCCGCGGCCTCGTCGATGAAGCGCGCGACCGTCGCATCGAACGATTCGTATGGGTGGTGCACCAGGATGTCGCGTTCGCGTATCGCCGCGAACAGTGAGGCCGGATCGTTCACCCCGAGGAACACGGACGGCACGGCCGGGACGAACGGCGGGAACGAGAGTTCGGCGATCGGAAGTGAGCCAATCTGCATCAAGTCGGCCAGATCCAACGGGCCGTCACTGATGAGCGCGTCCTCATCGCTGAGGCCCAGTTCCTCCAGCAGCAGCTCGAGCTGTGTCGGCGGCAAAGCCCCCGAGACAAACAGTGAGACAGCCTCGTTCAAGCGCCGCCGCCGCAGCTCCGTTTCGATAACCTCGAGGAGGTCGCTCGCGTCCTCTCCGGGCGTGCCGATTTCGGCGTCGCGAATGACGCGCAGGCCGAACCAGCCGGTTATCTCCATGCCGGGGAAGAGGAAATGGAGGTGCGATGCGATCACGTCTTCGAGGAAGACGAAGCGGTTTTCCCCGGCCTCAACAAAGCGGGGCCGATTCTCCGGGACCTTGACGCGCGCGAACCGCTCCTGCCCGGAGACTGGATGGCGCACGTTCACGCCGAGGGACAGGCTTCCGCTTGAGATGAAGGGGAAGGGATGGGAGGGGTCCACGACGAGTGGGGTGAGCACGGGGAAGATGGCGCGCTGGAAGTACAACGTAATGCGCTCCCGGGCCTCGGCGTCGAGTTCGGCGAAGCGGAGGATGCGGATGCCGTTGGCCGCCAGGGCAGGCGCCAATTCCCGCTCCCAGCATTCGTCGATAGCCTGTCGAATCTCGGAACAGCGGCGCAAAACGTGCGAAAGCTGCTCCGTGACCGTCAGCCCATCGACGGTCGTCATGCGCGGGTCCGACTTGCGCAAGCGTTTGAGCCAGCCGACGCGCTTCGCGTAGAACTCGTCCATGTTACTGGCGGTGATGGCGAGGAACTTCACGCGTTCGAGCAACGGGTTCCGCGCATCTTGCGCCTCGGCAAGCACCCGTTCGTTGAACTCCAAGAGACTGATCTCGCGGTTGAGGTAGAGAGAGGGGTCGTCGAGATCGAACGCCGGCGGAGAGGCCGCCGAACCGCCCAGCGGATCGGCCAGCGCTTCGGAGAGCGGCGCTTCGAGGGTCGGCGCGAGCGGTTCCAACGGGTCGTGCACTCCGGCGGCGAGGACGACCTTCGTCCCGGCGAATCTTCACAAACACCGCCAGCTTACGGTACAAGGTGGCCGGGCTGTGTTAACGGCCGTTCGGGCCACTTACGGGCGGACCAACGTCCCCGCGCCCTCGCGGCGGGTGAGAGCACCGGCCGTGCGTCCGTCGATGATTTGCGAGGTCACGCCCAGTCCCGCCGCATGGAGACAATTCTCGACTTTCGGGATCATGCCGCCGCTGATGACGCCGCTCGCGATGAGACGGCGGGCCTCGATGACCTCGAGTTCCCGGATCACCGCGCCATCCGCACCGCGCACGCCATCGACATCGGTGAGGAAAACCAGGCCGCGGGCCTCGAGCGCCGCCGCGATATTCCCGGCGACCGTGTCGGCGTTCACGTTCACGAGTTGGTCCGCCTCCGCACCGGCCACGTACCCGATGGAACAGATCACCGGGATCATCCCGCCCGCGAGCAGCGCCTGGACCGGCTCCGGGTGCACGGCGACGGGTTCGCCGACGAAACCGAGCGCCTCGTCCGCAAGCCGGCATTCGAGGAGGCGGCCGTCGGCGCCCGAGATACCCACGGCCCGCGCGCCAGCGGCGTTTATCGCGGAAACGATGCGTTTGTTGACGAGCCCGGCGAACACCGCGACGACCACCGGGAGGACGTCCCCATCGGTGACGCGGAGGCCACGTTCGAAACGTGAGGTGATGTTCATCCGCTCAAGCCAGCGGCTCGCCTCGGCGCCGCCTCCGTGGACCACGACCGGGACATCGCCCGCGAGGGCCATCGCGGCAACGTCGCGAAAGGTGCTATCCGCCGACCCGAGCGTACTTCCGCCAATCTTGATCACCAGTGGCGCCATGCGTCGTCGTCCGTCTGGCCCCAGGCCTAGGTGTGGTAGTCCGCGTTGATGGTGACGTATTCGCGGGAGAGGTCGCAGCCCCATCCGGTAGCCGAGCCGGGCCCGGAACCGAGGCTGACGTCGATCGTGACGGTGTCGCCCTTCATCGCTTCAGAGACAGCCAGCGGGTCCACCTCCGTCGGTCCCCGGCGTTCGAAGACCGTATGCCCGCAAACGGCCACTGTCACGTCGTTTTCGTCGTAATTGGCCTCCGAACGGCCGATGACGGCAATGATCCGCCCCCAGTTCGGGTCCGCGCCGTGGATGGCCGACTTCAACAGGTACGAGATGCTGAGCAGGCGCACGAGGCCAGCGGCTTCCGCCTCGTTCGCCGCGCCAGTCACGCGGAATTCCACGAGCCGCGTCGCGCCCTCACCGTCGCGCGCCATCTCCTTGGCGAGGTGGATGCAGAGCGCTTCCAGGGCCTCGGCGAACTCCGCGGCCAGTAGCCCGCCGGCGCTGATCGGTTCGCCGCCCCCGGCGCCGTTCGAGAAGAGCAGGGCGGTGTCGCTCGGGCTCGTATCGGAATCGATGGCCACCAGGTTGAAGGAACGGTCAACGGCCCGGCTGAGGCACCGCTGCAGGTAGCGGGCCTCGACGGGCGCGTCGGTGGTCAGGAAGGCGAGCATCGTCGCCATGTTCGGGTAGATCATGCCCGCGCCCTTGGCGCAGCCGCCGATGGTGTACGGGCCAACTCGCACGGACCCATGCTTGGGCCTCGTGTCCGTCGTCAGAATAGCGCTCGCGAATTCGGCGCCGCCATCGGGCGAGAGGGCGATGGCGGCTGTGCCCGCCTCGATCTTCTCCATCGGCAGGAAGTGGCCAATGACGCCGGTGCTACAGATAAGGACCTCGTCCACCGGGGCGCCAAGCTTCTCAGCCACCCAGTTCGCGACGAGCGCCCCGTCGTCGAGGCCGCGCTGGCCGGTGCTACTGTTCGCGCAACCACTGTTCACGACCACCGCCCGCGCCCGGCCATCGGCGGTCCTCGGTCGGTTGATATCGACCGACGCGGAATGGAGCCTCGCCTTTGTGAAAGTCCCGGCGACGGTGCACGGCCGGTCTGAGGCGAGGATGCCAAGGTCCAGCTTGCCCGTGCCGTACGTCTTGATTCCGGCGAATGTGGAGCCCGCGAGAAAGCCCGCCGGGCTCGTGGCGGTACCTGAGGGGTCGATGATTGGTGGCATTACGGATACACCGCCGGGAGGTCGAGGCCCGCTTTCTGGTCCAGGCCGAGCATCAGGTTCATGTTTTCTATCGCCTGTCCGGCGGCGCCTTTCACGAGATTGTCGAGCACGCCGACGGCGACGAGCATGCCGTTGCGCTCATCGACCGTGGGGTGCACGAGGCACATGTTGCTCCCGAGCGTGTGCTTGGTGTGAGGCGGCGCCTTCGTAACGCGGGTGAACGGAGCGTCCTTGTAGAAATCGAGGTACAGATCATCGACCTGCGCCTTCGTGACGCCGGGCTTGAGCGGCGCGTAACAAGTCGCGAGGATGCCGCGCGTCATCGGTACGAGATGCGGGACGAACGTCACCCGTGGCTGCCGTTCGTCGCCGCGCATCGCGCCGAGTTCCTGGGCGATCTCTGGCTGGTGGTTGTGGTTCGCGATCTTGTAGGCGGATACGTCTTCGTTCACATCGGCATAGCCGAACCCGCCCCCGGTTCCGCGGCCGGCCCCCGAGATGCCGGATTTTGCGTCCACGATGATGGTGTCCTCGATGATCCCGGCCGAATAGGCGGGCGCGAGCGCGAGCAACGCCGCCGCCGGGTAGCAGCCGGGGTTCGCGACGAGCTTCGCCGTTCGGATGGCATCGCGGTTCACTTCGGGGAGCCCGTAGACCGCCAGCGACAACAGCTCTGGCGCTGGGTGGTCCTGCCCAAACCAGGCGCGGAAGGCGGCGGGGTCTTTCAGTCGGAAGTCCGCGGCGATGTCGATTGTTGGGATGCCGGCCCGGACAAACGGGGCGCACGCCTCGGCGCTGGCGGCGGTGGGGAGGGCAGACATCACGATATCGACATCGCCCTCGATCTCCGCCGAAATCGTCATGTCACCGTACACTTCGAGGTGCGGGAAGGCGTCACCGAGCCGCTGCCCGGCCAGCGAACGGCCGGTCACGGAGGTGATCTTCGCGGCCGGGTGGTTCCACAGGAGGCGGGCGGCCTCCATGCCGGCGAAGCCGGTGACGTTGATGATCCCAACTCGATAGGTCACTCCGGAAAGTGTGCGGGGTGGGCCTTGTCCAATCCATAGCGTCAAACTGTAAAACAGGACACACTCGAAGCTCGCGGGCGCCCCTATGCTCAAGGGAAGTAGATGCACGACCTCAATTTGACGTTCATTGGTAGCGGGAACGCCTTTTCGCCCGCCGGGCTTTGTTGCAACGGATTTCTCGTCAACGACCGCGTCCTTTTCGACGCCCCGCCGCAAGCGCTGAGTTCGCTCAACACCGTCGGCGCCGAGATTAACGAGATCGACGCCGTCGTCATCAGCCACCACCACGGCGATCACTTTCTCGGGCTGCCGTTCCTGTTGCTCCACTGGAAGTGGAAGGGCCGGACCAAGCCGGTGCAGATTGTTGGCCCGAGAGGCACCGAAGTGCTGGGCAAGGACATCGTCGAGAAGGTATTCCCGGGTTCCTTACGCGACATCGGCTACGACCTCGAATGGATTGACGCGAAGCCCGGTTCGCCGCTCATCTTGCGGGAGGGCTTCGAAATCGAGCCGTACCCGATGGTCCACGACCCCGAGCTCAGCATGTGCCTGGGCTACAAGACGCGGGTCGGCGCGACGACCTTCTCCTATACCGGCGACAGCGTGATGTGCGACAGCGTGCTGGACCTCACCAAGGGCGTGGACCTGATGGTGAGCGAGTGCGCTTCACGCGCGGACCGGATCCCGGTGCATATGAACCTGGTGGATGACATGCCCGTGGTCCGCCGGAACTTGGCCTCGACTTCGCCGCTCATCCTCACGCACATCGCCGCTGGCGTGGACACGAACGGCATGGCGAACACCTACGTTGCCGAGGACTTCAAGCGGTTTTCGTTTTAAGCGTTCCTTGCGCGTCACGGCCTGGCCCTCCTACGATGAAGGCTCAGTGGGGACGTAGCTCATCTGGGAGAGCGCAGCGTTCGCATCGCTGAGGTAAGGGGTTCGAGTCCCCTCGTCTCCACCAACCCCACTCACCCCCGCTCGCCGAACGGCCCAGTGAACATCTTTTTCGATGTCGATCAGACGATCATCAGTAGCGCGAACGACCTGCGTCCCGGGGTTCTCGAGCTGTTCGAAACGCTCAAGGGCGATGGGCACGCCATTTATCTCTGGTCCGGCCTCGGCCCGCGCGATGAGATTGTGGCGATGCACAAGCTGCAGACGTACATATCCGGTTGTTACGAAAAGCCCCTCACGCGCTACGACGAGTTGCTCAAGCCGCTGGGCATCCCCGTCCGCCCGGATTACGCCGTCGATGACCACGAGGGCCTCGTCCTCCACTTCGGTGGGACGCTGGTCTCCCACTACCTGGTGACGAACGAGGGGGACCGCGAAATGTGGCGTGTCGGCGTCTCCATCGCGGCTCGGGCGACCGCACGATAGCTTGTGTGGATGCTAACGACCGCACTGCTCGTCGCCGGCTACGTCCTCGCCGTTCCGCCACTCGTTCGCATGCGTCACTTCTGGCGACAGCGCGTCTGGGCCGCCTATGCGGTCGAACTGACCGGCACCGTCCTGATAACGGCCGGCCTGATCCGCAACGGCAGCGTCCCCGGGGCGGCAATCAACGGTCTTTGGGCGCTCATCTTCGCGGTGGGCTTCCCGCTGACGGCGGGCCGCTGGCCC
>JANXYE010000285.1 GCA_025350285.1 Chloroflexota bacterium | reverse complement strand
GAAGGTGAGCGCCCCGGCATCGAGCGTGGTCATGAGCGCGGCGTGCTTGGGCAGGATGGCCAGTTGGCCTTCGCTACCGGGCGCGATGAGCACGTCTACGCCCCGCTCCACGCGCACGACCCGCTCGGCGGTGATGATTTCGACCGTCAGCGGCATCTCGGCTACGCCTCAGCCAGGGTTCGGCCTTTTTCGACGGCCTGGTCGATGGTGCCGACCATGTAAAACGCCTGCTCCGGCAGCCCATCGTGCACGCCGTCGAGGATCTCCTTGAAGCCGCGGACTGTTTCTCGCACCGAAACGTACTGGCCGGGGTTGCCGGTGAACTGTTCGGCGACGGTGAACGGCTGCGTGAGGAAGCGCTGGATCTTGCGGGCGCGGGCGACGGTCAGCTTGTCCTCATCGGAAAGCTCGTCGATGCCGAGGATGGCGATGATGTCCTGCAGGTCGCGGTAGCGCTGGAGGACGCCCTGCACGCCGCGGGCGACGTCGTAGTGCTCCTGGCCGACGATGCGGGGTTCGAGGGCGCGGGAGAAGGAAGTCAGCGGGTCCATAGCCGGGAAGAGCGCCTGTTCGGCAAGCGCGCGTTCGAGGGCGACGACTGAGTCGAGGTGGCCGAAGGTGGTCGCGACGCCGGGGTCGGTGTAGTCGTCGGCCGGCACGTAGATGGCCTGGAACGAAGTGATCGAGCCCTTCTTGGTGGAGGTGATGCGCTCTTCGAGGTCACCCATTTCGGTGGCCAGCGTCGGCTGGTAGCCGACGGCGGAAGGCATGCGCCCGAGGAGCGCCGACACTTCCATGCCGGCGAGCGTGTAGCGATAGATGTTATCGACAAAGAAGAGCACGTCGCGGCCCTCTTCGTCGCGGAAGTACTCCGCCATCGTGAGGCCGGAGAGGGCCACGCGCAGGCGCACACCCGGCGGCTCGTTCATCTGGCCGAAGACCATGGCCATCTTCGGGAGCACGCCCGAGTCCTTCATTTCGTGCCAGAGGTCGTTGCCTTCGCGGGAGCGTTCGCCCACGCCGGCGAATACGGAATAGCCACCGTGCTCGCGGGCGATGTTCGAAATCAACTCCTGGATAACGACGGTCTTGCCGACTCCAGCGCCGCCGTAAAGGCCAACCTTGCCGCCGCGCACCAGCGGAGCGATGAGGTCGATGACCTTGATGCCGGTCTCGAGGACGGAGGGGGTGGTCTCCTGCTCGTCGAACGGCGGGGGCGAGCGGTGAATGCCCCAGCGCGGCGCATCGGTTGGCGGGGGGAGGTTATCGATTGGGTCGCCGAGGACGTTGAACATGCGCCCAAGGGCGAGTTCGCCGACCGGCACGGCGATGGACTGGCCCATGTCCTTCGCTGGGGCGCCGCGGACGAGGCCGTCGGTCGTGTCCATGGCGAGGCAACGCACCCAGTTGTTACCGAGGTGCTGCTGCACTTCGGTGACGAGCTGGGCGCCGTTGTCGCGCGTGATATTGACGGCGTGGTTGATAGCCGGGAGATGATCGGGCGGAAACTCGATGTCGATAACGGTGCCGATAATCTGCACCACGCGCCCTTCGACCGCTGCTGCCATGACCATGGATGAGACCTCCAGGAGTTCCGAATTCAGGATTTGGCGCCGAAGCCTTTGAGGCGTTCGGCCATATCGGGCCCGGCGCCCGGGCTGGTGCGACGTTCAAACGCGAGCCCTTCGGCGAGCGTGTAGCGTTGTCCTTCGTTCACGAGCCGCTTATCGGCGCGCAGGGTGTGCCAGGAATTGGCGACGACCGCGGCGGCAACCTCGTGCGTCTTCGCCTCAAGGCCGGCGTCGGCCACGCAGAGGTTGGCCAGGCCGAGTTCAGCGGCCTGCGCACCTGTGATAGGGGCGCCCGTGAACATCATCATTTTCGCCTTCACCGGGCCGATGCGGCGGGGGAGGCGCTGGCTCATCCCCCAGGTGGGGGTCATTGACCACTTTCCGTGGGTATCGGCGAAGCGGGCCGATTCGGCGCAGATGAGCAGGTCGCAGGCGAGCGCCAGTTCGAGGGCGCCGGTGTAACAGTGGCCCTGGACCGACGCGATCACGGGCTGGGGCATCGATTCGATGAAGTCTAGCGTTTCCGCCTGGAAGTGGGCTGAGGGGGCGCGTTCGCCGCCCTGGATCGCCTTGATGTCGTTTCCGGCGGAGAAGGAGCGGCCTTCGCCCCGGAGGATAACGGCGCCAACCGTATCCGGGGCGCCGGCGATAGCTTCGAGGTGGGCACGCAACTCGACGAAGAGATTCGGGCTGAGCGCGTTGAGTGCCTCGGGCCGGTTGAGGGTCAGAGTTGCGATGCCGTTGCTGTCGGACCGGAGGACGAGGTTCATGCGGCCACTTTCACCATTTCATCGACGTTGAATTCCAGCAGCGATTCGAACACTCGGTCAGGGCCGGGAAGGTCGATATCGCGAGTGTACTCGGTGCGGACGGCCCAGCATGTCATCCCCGCGGCCTTGGCCGACAGGATACCGGCCGGAGCATCTTCGATGGCGAGGCAAACGCGGGGAGAGAGGCCCAAGCGGCGCGCCGCGAGCAGGTAGATCTCCGGGTCGGGCTTGCCTTCGGTGACGTCTGAGCCCGTGATGACCTGATCGAAGGCGCCCGCGAGACCGATCCGCTCGAGGCAGGCTTCGACCCACGGCAAGACGGAGGACGAGGCCACGGCGAGCGGCAGGCCGGCCCGCCGAATCGCCTGGACGGCGGCGATAGCGCCCGGGAGGGCGAGGCTCTTCTGGCGGTACTGCTCGATCATCATGTCGCGGTAGATCGGTGAGTAGTACTCACGCGGCCGCGAGAGGCCGAAGTCCCGCATCATCTCCGCCCAGCCGGCCTTCGTGCCCATGTACGGCTTGTACTGTTCGAGCGTGATGGCCTTGCCCTCTTCGCCCATGAGGCGGTTGATTGCTTCGAAATGCAGCGGCTCGCCGTCCACGAGGACGCCGTCCATATCGAAAATGACCGCGGCGAAGGAATCCAGGGCTATCACTCCAGGGCGGCCGCGCCACCGACGATATCGAGCAGTTCGTTGGTGATCTGCTCCTGGCGGGCCTTGTTGTAGGTGAGCGTCAATTCGCGCTGGATGTCGCTTGCGCTGTCCGTCGCGTTCTTCATCGCCACCATCTGGGCCGACTGGAAGGAAGCGGCGGTCTGGAGGATGGCGTCGTAGATCTGCATTTCGATGTAGCGGGGGAGGAGCCGTTCGAGCACGACTTTGGCCGAAGGTTCGAAGATGTAGTCCTGGCGGAAGCCGTCGGCGCCGGCGCCGGAATCCATCCGCGGCGGCTCTATCGGCAGGAGTTGCGTGATCGTCGGGCGCTGGATGGCGGTGGACACCAGCAAGGGATAACTGATGTAGACGCGATCGACAACGTCGTTGAGGTAGTCGTTGATGATCAGGCTGCTGATGCCGAGGGTGTCGCCCTGGGTTGGATAGTCGCCGAGGTCAGTGAACTCGGCCGCGACGTGAGCGTGGGCGCGCACGAAAAAGTCTCGGCCCTTCTTGCCGACGGCGACCAGCGAAACCGGTTCGTGCTGCATGGCCACGAACGTGCCAGCGGCGCGGTTCAGGTTCGCGTTGAGGCCGCCGCAGAGGCCGCGGTCGGGGGTGATATGGAGCACGGCGATGTTCTTCACCGGGCGGTTGGCAAGCAGCGGGTGCGGCGCGCTATCGCCTGAGCTCCCGCTCTGGGTGGCGAGCCCGGCGAGCACGAAGCGCAGCTTTTCGGCGTACGGCCGCGCCTGGGTCGCGCGGTCCTGGGCACGGCGCATCTTCGACGCCGCCACGAGCTGGAGGGCGTTGGTAATCTTGGCCGTGTTCTTCACGCTCGCGATGCGGCGCTTGAGTTGGCGGATGGTCGCCATCGTCTACTCCATGTGTGGGCGGTCCGGCGCGTCCATTGCTGGACGCGCCTATCGGTGGCGCGGGTTAGCCCCTAGTACGGGACCGTTTGTTTGAAGGTCGCGATGACGGACTTCATCCGTTCCTGGACTTCTGGCGAGGAGACCGGGTTGGCGGTCAGGTCGCGCAGGAGATCCGGATGGTTGCTGGCGAGGAACCTGCGCAGGCCCTCTTCGAACGAGCGCACTTTCGCGACCGGCACGTCGTCGAGAGAGCCGCTTGAAAGCGCGTAGAGGACGACGGCTTCTTCGGCCATGCTGAGCGGCCCGAACTGGGGTTGCTTCAGCAGTTCGGTGGCGCGCTGGCCGCGTTCGAGCTGGCGGCGGGTGGCCTGGTCGAGGTCGCTCGTGCCGAACTGGGCGAAGGCCTGGAGTTCGCGGAACTGCGACATTTCGCCCTTGAGGCCGCCGGAGACGGCTTTGACGAGCTTAGTCTGGGCGGCCGAACCGACGCGGCTGACGGAGAGGCCGGTATTGATGGCCGGCCGAATGCCCGCGTTGAAAAGGTCGGATTCGAGGTAAATCTGGCCATCGGTGATGGAGATGACGTTCGTGGGGATGTAGGCCGAGACGTCGTTCGCCTGCGTCTCAATAATCGGCAGGGCGCTGAGCGAGCCGCCAGCGTCGAGGCGCGCCGCCCGCTCGAGCAGGCGGCTGTGGAGGTAGAACACGTCGCCGGGGTAGGCTTCGCGTCCCGGCGGGCGGCGCAGAAGCAGGGAGATTTCGCGGTAGGCCCAGG
>JANXYE010000265.1 GCA_025350285.1 Chloroflexota bacterium | reverse complement strand
CGATCGAAATGATAGCGGCATGCCGCCATCATTTCGATCGTGCCTACCTTCGAATCCGTGTTGCAAGACGCGCTGTCCCTCTCCGCGGAGGATCGGGCTCGTCTGAGCCAACGCCTCCAGCCAGACGTCGATTGGGATCCTGAGGTCAGGGAAGCCTGGGAGATCGAGATCAGGCGGAGGTTGGAACGTTTGCGCGCAGGCGAGGCGACTATTCCGGCTGAGCAAGTGTTCTCCGAGGCCCTCACCATGATCGAGACGGACCAGGCCGAACGCAGGCGCGCACTCGATCGTTAGGGTCTGCGTCAGATTTTGGCACGATGCGTGGGCGCCGGCCGCCTGGCTGCGGGCTCCCCAAAGACCGCTCCGTATCCGTCGCGGCTAGGACTGGCGACGTGGATCCGAGTCGGCGAAGGCAATCCTGGCCGCGAGTGACAAACGAGCGGTCCGTTCATGCTCGTGCCACGCTTGAGCCCCTGCAAAATCTGGCGGACACCCCGATCGTTAAGCCCGCTCGCATCGTCTCCGCTGTAGCGCTATAGTTCGCCCGAATCCCGCCCGCGCGTTGCCTCTATCGCGCCGGGCGCCCATGGGAGGCCAAGTATGGCAACGGCAATTGTCGATCGGATCAAGGTCATCGACGCGGACAGCCACGTTTCCGAACCGGAAAACCTCTGGACGAACCGCGTCTCCGTCCAGAAGTGGGGCGAGATGGTTCCCCACGTCAAGTTCGACCCTACCATCAACGAAGACCGCTGGTTCATGGGCGGCAAGCCGTTCATGCCGACGGCCGGCGCCGCGATGGCCGGCTGGAAAGAAGCACCACCGGACCACCCACCCACGCTCCAGGAAGCCGACCACGGCTCGTGGAACGCCCGCGAACGCCTCAAGCGGATGGACGAATACGGCATCTGGGCGCAGGTCATCTACCCGAACGTCGGCGGCTTCGGAGCCGGCAACTTCATCTCACTTACCGACGAGGAACTCCGCTACGAATGCGTGAAGGCCTACAACGACTTCCTCATCGACTGGACCTCGATCGCGCCCGAACGCTTCATCAACATCATGGCGATGCCCTTCTGGGACGTGGACCTCTGCGTCAAGGAGATGGAGCGCTGCGCCAAGAAGGGCCACAAGGGCGTGCTGATGACGAATCAGCCGTACATCTGGGGCTTCCCGCGCATCACCGATCGGCACTGGGACAAGATGTGGGCGGCCGCACAGGACATGGAGCTGCCGATCAACTTCCACATCGGCTCCGGTGACCTGACCCAGCTCCGCAACGCGAGCGTCGATAACGGGCGCCAGGCCGCCTATGCCAAGATCACGGTCTCGCTCTTCCTCGATAACTCGCAGGCCGTCATGGACCTGATCCTCGGCGGCGTCTGCCACCGCTTCCCGAAGCTGAACTTCGTCAGCGTCGAAAGCGGCATCGGCTGGGTGCCGTTCGTGCTCGAGGCGATGGATTGGCAGTGGCTGAACAGCGGCTGTCGCGAAGAGCATCCGGAGATGGACCTCCTGCCCAGCGAGTATTTCAAACGCCAGATGTACGCCTGTTTCTGGTTCGAACAGACGAGCGCGCTGAAGGCCCTCGAGGCCCTTGGCCCCAACAACATCCTCTACGAGACGGACTTCCCACACCCGACGAGCATGTCGCCCGGGCCGAATTCGATCGCCCAGTACCCCAAGGACTTCATCGAAACGAACCTCGGCCACCTCCCGGAGGAGACGCTCCAGAAGATCCTCCAGACGAACTCGGCGAAGCTCTACCACGTGACCGTGTAAGGCACGCGCCGAACCGGCGATTCGAACTTCGAAGGGCCGCCCACCGGGCGGCCCTTCCCCCTGTCCGAAGGAGACTCCCAATGACCACCGTGCAAGGCACCTGCGACCCCCGCTTCGAGGCCGTTCGACAAACGCTCGCCGCGAACATCGAATCTGGCGCGGACCTCGGCGCGTCTGTCGCGGTGGTGCTCGAGGGCAAGCCGGTCGTCGATCTCTGGGGCGGTTGGGCGGACCAGGAAAAAACGCGCCCCTGGCAAGCCGACACCATCGTCAACGTTTGGTCGACAACCAAGACGATGACCTCGCTCGCGGCGCTCGTGCTCGTAGAACGCGGCGAACTCGACGTGTTCGCGCC
>JANXYE010000243.1 GCA_025350285.1 Chloroflexota bacterium | reverse complement strand
GTTTACGGCATCGAGTGGGAATCGTTCAATGATGGGCCTGATGCCGTGCTGGTCTGCGAGCGCCAGCACCTCACGCACATCCCGGCGCGAGCCAAAGAAGCTACCGACGACGCGAAGCTGAAGTCCCGTGAACGCAGCGGGCGGAATAGGCAGGACATCGCCGTCGGCCGCTGCGAGGACGATTGTCCCCTGCTTTGCGATGCCGCTGAGGAGTTGTCCGAGGGGCGCCAACGAATTGGCCGTCTGGAGCACCACGTGTGCACCACCGCGCTGCGCAAGGACTGCAGCAACCGCCGCCGCGCCGCCGGTGAACGTCGCGCCTAGCCGCGTAGCCAGCTCGGACTTGTCCGGGCTGGCGGTGACAGCGTAGACCTCCGCGCCCATCGCCTTGGCGATTGAGATCGCGAGGTGGCCAAGGCCGCCGATCCCAACAACGGCGACTCGCTGTCCCGCCTCGAGACCTCCATTCTTGAGTCCGGCGTAGCTGGTGAGGCCGGCGCAGAAGAACGGAGCGGCCTCGGCGAAAGAGAGACTCTCGGGCAGGGGGATGGCATGGTCGGCTGGAAGTCGCAGATACTCGGCGTAACCGCCATCGAACGCCACGCCGGAGAGGCGCGTGAACCCGAGGACGCAGGCCTCCTCCTCTCCAGCCCGGCAGTATGCACAATCACCGCAACTGAAGAGAGCATGGGCTCCGACGCGATCCCCGACACGGATGCCCGTCACGCCCTCGCCGATCTCCGAAACCACGCCAACGGCCTCGTGTCCGGGCACGAGGGGCATGGCCCCCCCGCCAATCGCATCGACGACGCGGAGGTCGGTGTAACACATCCCACACGCCTTCACATTCAAGACGACCTCGCCGAGGCCCGCTCGAGGGATCGGCAGGTCCTTGATGACCAGGGGTGCTCCGAGCTTTTCGGCGACAGCTGCGCGCATAGTGAACTGTCCGTTCGAGGGGGTGGCTCCGTTAAAGTCCGCCGGTAGACAGGCTTTTCAGCAGTTCGTAGGTTCGAGCCGGAGAGTCCGGATCCTCGGGCACGGGGAGGATAGCCCCGTTGAAGTCTGTGACTCCGGCCTCTGAAAGGCGCTTCAGGTGGCGGCGAACGTGTTCTTCGTCGCCGACGATTGCAAGGTCGGCGACCGTGCTGCCCGTCCCCTCGGCGGCGATGACCTGCTTGTATGAATATATCTGGCCGTAGACCTGCCAGACCTTCGCGCAGGAGTCGCGCGCTGACTGTTCGTTTGAAGTGACGGCGATGGGCATGCCGCTCAGGATGCGAGGCGAGGGCCTGCCCGCGGCACTCGCCGCCTGGGTAATCGCCGGGACCACCGTCCGTTCGATGTAATTCGGGCCGCACCAGAAGAGGCTCGTGCCATCCGCGAGTTCACCCGTGACCTTCAACATGGCCGGGCCAAGCGCCGCCACGAGGACCTGGGGCACCGGTGCGCCCGGCACATCAAGGCGCGTGAAGGGAGCATTGTTGAGGCGCGACCGGTACTCTTCGCCCGCGTAATCCACCTTCTCCCCGCGGAGGAGCGGCATAAGCACGGAGAGGTAGTCGCGCAGATGGCGCGCCGGCCGCGCCCAGTGAAGCCCTTGCCAGTCCTCGACAATGAACTTGTGGCTGAGCCCGATGCCAAGGGTGAACCGGCCTCCGGTTGCGAGGGATGTCGTGAGCGCCTGCTGCGCCATCACCATCGGATGGCGCGGATAGGTGGGGACGACGGCCGTCCCGAGTTCGATTCGGCTCGTCGCCGAGCCCGCCATCGCGAGAACGGTCATCGCATCGAAGTTCAGGTGGTTGCCAATCCAGGCGGACGGCAATCCATCGTCTTCGGCGCGTTTCAGGCGCTCGATCATCCCCGCGATACCGCTCTGCGAAGTCGGGAACGGTGGGCTTGTTGTGATCTTCAAAGGCTTCCTCCTATGAGCGACGTGCGGTGTTTTCGAGGGACTCGGGCGCCGGCGTTCAGGAAACCATGTTGGCGAACTCTTCGAGTTGGCGGAAGCGCTTGTTCACGGACTCTGGGTCGCTGGCATCCAGGAGCGGAACGAGGCGGTCGACGCCCAACTCTTCGAAGGCTCTCACGTCGGCGGCGTTTACGCTCCCGGGTGTGACGATGATTTGGAAGTCGTCGCGGGTTCGGCCCTCTGCAGCAAGGGCGGCGTCGAGGCTGACGAGCGCCGAGCGCGTGATGGCCGGCGTTATCCCGAAGCCCATCCAACCGGAGCCGGACCTGGCAGCACGCCGGAAGGCCGCCGGGCTGAAGCCGCCGACGATGATCGGGATGTGCGGTTTCTGCACGGGCTTGGGGTCCATCCGGCACCCCATCACCTGGAAGTGCTTGCCGTTGTGGTTCGTAACCGGCTCAGTCCAGAGTGATTTCATCAGGTCCAGCATCTCGTCGCATCGTTCGCCGCGGTCGCCGAAGTCGTACCCACAGGCGATCACTTCTTCTTTGCACCAGCCCACGCCAATTCCGAGGTCGATGCGGCCGCCGGTCAGCCAATCGAGGGTGGCGAACTCCTTTGCCGTGTAGATCGGGTTGCGCTGGGGCAACAGGGCCACCCCTGTACCGAACCGCAGCGTCTTGGTCGCGCTGGCGAGGAATCCGAAGGTGACGGCAGTATCCGGCAGGCCGCTCCCGGCCGGGATTGGCAGCCGCCCATCGGCCGAGCCCGGATAGCCGAACTCCATCTTGTCGAAGAGGACGATGTGCTCACCCATCCAGAGCGAATCCATTCCAATGGCTTCCGCTCGCCTGCCGATGTCGAGGATGACGTCGGGGGTCGCACTCGGCGTCGTGAACGACGCGAATACTCCGATCTTCATGACGCGATACCTCTTTCTACCTTCATGCTCTGTTTGAGCTGACGCTCGAACATCGCGAACATCGCTGTCCAGTCTTTCTCCGCCGCCGCCTTTTCGTACATGGGCAGCAACGGGAACGAATAGGCATGGTGCGTGCCCGGGTGGACCTCGGCGACGTAGGCCACCCCGGCTTCATTGAGGGCCTTGCTGATCTCAGCGATCACGTTCTCCTCGA
>JANXYE010000219.1 GCA_025350285.1 Chloroflexota bacterium | reverse complement strand
CGGCGATGGCGCTCCTGGCGGGGAGGACGAAGCGGCTGAAGTTTGGGATGAACGCCATCGTCCTGCCGTTTCGTGACCCGCTCGTGCTGGCGAAGGAGTGCGCGACGTTGGATTACCTCTCGGACGGGCGGCTGCTGCCGGTGTTCGGCGTAGGCAGCGATATCGCCCCCGAGTTCCGGGCCACGGGTTCGAACACCGTCGGCCGCGGGCCCAAGAGCGACGAGATGCTCGACATCATGGCCCGGCTCTGGTCTGACGAGGGCCCGGTGAACTATGAGGGCACGTACTTCCACTATGCGAACGCGATGATCTCGCCGCGGCCCAAGCAGCAGCCCCTGCCGATCTGGATTGGCGGGAGTTCGGAGGCGGCGATACGGCGGACGGCGCGCGTTGGCACCGGCTGGCTGGCGGGGTTGCAATCGCCCGCGCAGGTGCGGCCCGTGGTTGCGTCGATCCGGACCGCATCGGCCGCCGCGGGCCGGCCGCTCGATGAGGACCACTACGGCGCGGGCTTCTCCTACCGCTTCGGCGACTGGGACGAACCGGTCGCCCAGAAGGCGGCCGTCCAGTTCGCGCGCATCCCCGGCGCGCCGCCATCAGCTGCGTACATCGCCGTGGGGAGCGCGGCGGATATCGTCGCGCGGGCGCGCGAATACGTCGAGGCCGGCATCTCCAAGTTCGTCGTGCGGCCGATAGCGGAGGGCGACGCGGAGATCATGGAGCAGACGAAGCGGCTTATCGAAGAGGTCATGCCGTTGGTACATGGTTAGCGCCCTCACCTCCGAGGCCTTCGGGGGCGGGCGCGAGCCTATCGGGCATCGGCCGCCGCTCCCTGTCGGTCGGGGTGCTGGTCGCGCGGGGGGCGATAGGAGCCTGGCTTCAGTTGGTCGCGGTGAGGCGGAGGCGAAGGACGTCGGCGGCGGGGGAACGGTCGGCTTCGAAGGTGGTGGTGGCGGTGAACAACAGATGGACGCGGGCGGAGTCGGCGACCGCTACGACCCCGAGACGCTCCCAGGCCGGGACCTTCGCATTGGCGAAGAGGTCCGCGACCTTGCGTTCGATGCCGTGGTAACGAATGCGGTCGCCCGGTTGGACGGCGCGGATGCGCAGTACCCCCTGGACCGAGTCCACATCGAGTTCGGCGAGGGACGCGCCCTCACGCGGCGCGAGTTCGGAACTCGATAGTTCGACGCGCCAACGTCCGGCGGCGGTGGCGCCCGGGACGTTGAGGATGGCGCCCGCGAACGGTTCCCCGGCGAGCGGCGGGCCTAGGCGAGCCTTGCCGCAAGAGACCTGGACGGCCACATCCCCGAACCGGACTTCCCCGGCCTGGCGGGAGAGGACAACGCGAAGGTTCTCGATGCGGGTGCGGTTGACCTCGGGTTGGAGCTTGAAGAAGCCGGCCTCTCGTTCGATGACGAGCGTAAGCGCCTCGTTTGGGAGGGCCGCCAGCACGGACGCTTCGAAGATGGCCCCGACGGGCGTGCGGGCGACGGGCTGGGCGCCATACGACGCGCGTTCGATGCCCACGAACAGCTCGCGGGCACTTTGCGCGAGGCCGAGCAGCGCCTGGCGGACCGAGGGGTTGATCGCTTCAAGCGCTGGCAGTGTCTCCAGACGCAGGTGGTTGCGGGTCATGGCGGTGTCACGGTTCGATGGGTCCTCAAGCGGGGTGATGCCCGACGAGGCGCAGAACGCCTCGGTGTCCGCGCGGCGGGAGGCCAGGAGCGGACGGATGAGACGCATAGCCGGGGCGCCAGGCAGCGGGGCGGAAGGGAGCATGCCACGAACGCCACGCACGCCGGAACCGCGCAGGATACGCATCAGGATCGTTTCGGCCTGGTCGTCGGCGGTGTGGCCGGTGGCGATGCAATCTGAGCGCTTTTCGGCGGCGACGAAGGCGAGGAACTGATAGCGCATGCGGCGGGCGGCCTCTTCGATACCCATCTTCCGCTGGCGAGCGAAGCCACGGACATCCCCTTCGCCGCTGAGGCAGGCGACACCAAGGCGATCGCACATATCGCGGACAACCGCCATATCGGCGGCCGAACCGGGCCGAAGCTGGTGGTCAAAGTGAACCGCGGTCACTTCGAAGCCGAATCGCTCGCGCAACTCGACAAGGGTGAGCAAGCAGGCGGTAGAGTCGGCGCCACCGGAGACGGCGACGAGGACGTTCTTGACGCGGCGGAAGAGTTGTTCGCGCTCGCAGAAGCGAGCCACGTTGTCGGCGAAAGAGAGCATCGTCGGATGCTATCGCGGGAAGAGCCGCTGCCACCATTCGCCTGCGGGCTGCTGCGCATCCTTCAGGGGCGGGCTGATGACAACGACGGGGATTTCACCATCGCGGACGAAGCCGAGGCGGCGGCGGGCTTCCTGCTCGACGTAGGCGTCTGAGCCCGCGTACGACTTGGCGCCCTCGAGTTCGGCCTTCTTCACCTTCAGCTCAGCTAGCTGCTGCCTGGCCTCGTCGTGTTCGGCATCGACCTGCTTGCCCTGGATACGGGCGTTGACGCCGGTGTACGCGAAATACAGTCCGCCTACGACGAGGAGGGCGACGATGACCCTGGTGCGCGAGCCAAGAATGAAATCCCGCATGAGATCTTCGTGAAATTACCTTCAGGCAGATCAAGGTACAAGGGCGTGAAGGTGACAGCAATCGTTTATGGAACGTACCGTCACGCGGCCCTCCCGCATTTGAACCGTGGAAACGGAAGCGAGGTCCACCGAGAGCGCGCGAAAGGCGGCGGGGCCAAGGCCCAACAGGCGGCAGAGCAGGATGCGGGTGACGAAGTTGTGCGAGACGACGGCCACGGAGTGATGGCCCTGTCCGGCAAGATCTCCGAGAAACGCGGTGGCCCGCTTATCAACATCGAGGATGCTTTCGCCACCTGGCATCGGGACCGTGTGGCCTTCGGGGCCGCCCCATAGCTTGAGGAAGGCCGCGTGCCGCTCCCGCATGGCGGCAAAGGTCAGTCCTTCCGTCTCGCCGACATGCATCTCGATGAGTTCGTCGCGGGCCGCGATGGGGATGCCACGTTCGCCGGCGAGGGCACGGGCGACCGCGGAGCAGCGCCCCAGCGGGCTGGAGTAGATGGCATCGAGCGGGACACTGGCGAAGCGAGCGCCGACGGCCGCCGCCTGGCGGGCACCGAACTCGGTGAGGGGCTCATCCCGGCGGCCGAGGCCGAGGCCATCGCGGTTGAAGGCCGTTTCGCCGTGCCGCACGAAATAGACGATCATCCGCCGTCCTCTTGCGGGTCGAGAGGCGCCCAGAGGCGCTGGATGTAGGGCCGGAAACCGAGGGCGGTCCAGAAGGCGACGGCCGCCGAGTCGTGGTGGAGGACGGGCATTTCGATGTGGGAGATGCCTTCCTGGTCCCGGGCCCAGAGGACCATCGCATCGAACATGCGCCG
>JANXYE010000104.1 GCA_025350285.1 Chloroflexota bacterium | reverse complement strand
GGGCAGTGTCCACACGGCGATCCTGGACACGGCCCGCTACGCGCGAACCGCCACGGAGTGGAAGCCCGAGCGTGCCGGCGCCCCTACGCCGACACGCGAACATGTACGCCGGATGGAACCGAAGGATGTCGCTAACCTCGTTCTTGCCGGGATCAGAGAGAACGCCCCCTATATCCTGACCCACCCGGAAATGAAAGCGGCGCTGGAGGCACGGCTGAACGCGCAGCTTGCCGCTTGCGATAGTGCCGCCAGAGCGCTCGGGCTGTGAGGGGCCCGGCACGGATGGTCTCCGAGCGAACTGGCGCCCGAGTAGGCTGCCGCTGATCCCGGGAGCGTCTCATCGAAGACTTTGGGGCCATCGCCTTCAGTCTTCGATCGGCCCGTGACATAGACCGTCGCGCCGGCCATACCCAGTTCGATGGCAACGCCCTTGCCCACTCCGCGGCTGGCGCCCGTGACAATCGCGGCGCAGCCCGAAAGCACCTGCTCAGACATAAGGTCCCTCCGTCTCGCCCTGCCGGATCGCGGCGGAGCCGCGCCTGTGCGCTGTCACGCGTCCCTGATTTCGCGGCCGAAGACGGCGGTCTCGACGAGTGCCGTATCGAGGTACTCCCGCACGGTCGCAATCAGGCCATCCTGCACCGTGAAAACCATGGCGTACTCGTTGTTGTAAGCGGCGCCAGTGACCGATGTCGCGCGAGAATGAGCGAGCACCACCACGTGCGATCCGCTGGCTATGAACGTATCCGGAATAACCTCAATCTGGCCGCCCTCGAGCCGCCCAACGAACGGCCGAATGATCTTCGCCAGGAACTCACTCACGCCGACCGATTCGCCGGAGATCGGGGTAGTGCCCATGAGGCGGTAACGCACGTCGGGCGCGAACAGCGCGAATGCGCCTTTCGTATCGCCCGCGCCCATCCGGGCGTAGTAGTCGCGAACGGTGTCTTCGGCGGTCATGTACGGGCCTTTCCAGATGAATTTGGCGCCCAATCAACCGTTTGGTAGCCGTCACGCGGACTATACCAAGAACGGCGGAGTCGGCAACGATCCGGTGGTAAGCCACCGAGTTTCGCCTACCGTTCAGGGAGGATCTCCTGGACCGCCGCCAAGATCCGGTGCCAGCGTGGCTCGGGGACTGCCTGGCGGGCCGGGTCGCCCATCTGGTTCACTACGTAGCCGAAACTAAGCCAATTGGCACGCTAGAATCCGGCCCTGTCGTCATAGCGACGACACCTGACCTCCGAGCTGGAATCGAGGCATGACGTCCCGCGCGAATCGCTCGATCGACCGGAGGGCCGTGGCGGGCTTGAGCCCGGGAAGCAGCGGCGACCAGTAGAACCCGGTGATTTCCGGGTGCTCCGCCAGCATCTCCTCGATCAGCCTGACGGCGCGTTCTGGAGTAACGACGATGTCCGGGTCCGACGCGCGGATGGCGTCCGCGCTCTCCGGCAGGGGCCAAACGGCCGTCCCGGCGGCGTTCAGCCATTCGACGTACATCCTGCGCTGGTAGTAGACGTGCTCACGGATCTCGGACCAGGCCGAGTCCGGATCGTCGGCGATCGCGTCGAACGGAAGGCCGCGCACGAGCGTACCGGGCGGACGGCTGTAGGCGGCACATCGTTCCAGGTACAAAGGGATCAAGTCCGCGCCGGCGCCCGCGATGAACCCCGTGCCGAGCCGTGCCGCTCGCTCGACGGCCTGCGCTGAGAGCCCGCCAAAGAGCAGCGGCATCGGCTGTTGGACAGGCTGGGGCGTCACCTTCACGTTCGTGTAGTGGTAGAAGCGTCCGTCGAAGCTGAACGCCTCGGGTGTCCAGCACTGGCGCAGAATAGTCGAGGCTTCGTCCATCCGGCGCCCGCGTGTTCGCCAGTCGATCCCGAACGCCTCGAACTCGCCCAGGCGGTAACCAAGACCGACACCAAGGTCCAGCCTGCCGTCCGAAATGATATCGACCGTGGCCGCGTCTTCCGCGAGCCGCACCGGGTCGTGCATCGGCAGAAGGAGGACCGCCGTGCCGATGCGCACCCGCGATGTTTGCGCGGCGATGGCGCTGCACACGGCCATGAGCGAGGGCGCGTACCCGTCATCAATGAAGTGATGCTCAGTCGTCCAAATGTCGTCGTAGCCGAGCGCTTCCGCCTGCCGGATCTGTTCGAACGTCGAAGCGTAGACATCAGCAAAGCTCCGCCGCCACGCCGGCGGATTCCGGAAGTCGTACCAGAGACCGAAGCGTGTCAACAGCTACCGCCTTTCCCACTGGAGGCCGGCGCACCGCTAACGCCCCGTGAACGTCGCGGCGCGCTTCTCAGCGAAG
>JANXYE010000114.1 GCA_025350285.1 Chloroflexota bacterium | reverse complement strand
GGCGTTCTCGGCCTCTGCGTCTTCGAGGATGGTGGCCGTGCCCTGGAACATCGCGCCCTGGAGTTCGGGGAAGCGTTCGTTGCGGTCGACGAGTACCGTACACGCGGTGGCGCGGCGCAAGTTCGCTATCTTCTGGCCGCGGCAGTAGAAGTAGATGCTCCCGGCGGCCCAGCCGAACCAGAGCGGCGTGAGGTTGATGCGATCCTTCGGGCCGACGGTGGCCACGCGCATGTTCCACGATGCGAGCATCAGCTCATCGAGCTGCTCGGTAGTGAGGGAGAGTTCCTGAGGAATTTTGGCCAAGGGGCACCTCGAACGGATTCTGCCGGCATGATACGCTAGGGCAGTCGCCAGCGCGGGCGTGGTTCAATGGTAGAACGCGACCTTCCCAAGGTTGAAGCGAGGGTTCGATTCCCTTCGCCCGCTCCACGAGACTCTGAGCGATTGGCCGCCAAGAGGCCAAGACGCCAAGTCTTCCACTGAACGATTGTGCCCGTATGTGGCGATTGTCCGACAACGCGACCATCGCCGTAGGTTCCCAGACCGGCGGCGCGACCTCCAAGGGCGGACATCCTTCGACCATTCGCTTGGCCTCTTGGCTCCTTGGCGGCGACGACCTATTTCGCCACCAAGTCCTTGCCGGTGGCCGGGTCGCGTTCGAACGGGCCGGGCAGGTCCAGTTCCTTGGACCATTCGCGCAGGGTTGGGAGCACCACTTCGCCCATCAGGCGGAGGCTGCGCATGGCATCGTCGTGGTTCATTGCGCCGTCGCCGTCCCAGATCATAATCGTGCCCGGCCGGAGCTTCTCGAGGGCAACCCGGAGGTCCTTCAGCACCGTCTCGGGTGTGCCGCAGATGATGCCGCGCTTCGCCCGCTGGTCGTCGAAGCTGCCGGGTTGGAAGCCTGTTGTCGAAATGCCGCGCCCGGCGAGCGCCGCCCGCGACGAAGCCGTCGGCAGGAGCTGCTTTTTCGAGGTCAGACCCGGGAGGTTCTGGAGGTGCGGGTGGACGCCGCCCTGGTTGCCTTCGAGGAACGGGTTGCTCGGCCCCTGGAGGAGCTTGCGCGCAGTGGCATCGGCCAGTTCCTCCGTCTCATCGACGTGCAGCTTGATCATGTAGCCATAGTTCTGAGGGCCGGCTTCGTAGCCATTGTCGCGCGCGATCTGCTGGTAGAGGTCGAAACACTGCTTCGTGGGGTCCTCGTCGGTGGCCGTCATGATGTAGGGGAAACGATGGCGGGCGGCCCATTCGAGCGTGTTGTAGCTGAGCACGCCGGGCACCCAGATGGGCATGTGCGGCTTCTGAAACGGCTTCGCCCAGGGGTTCACGTAGCGATACTGGAAGTAGCGCCCCTCCCAACGGAACGGCCCGGGGGTCGTCCACGTCTTGATGATGAAGTCGTGCGCCTCCTGAAAGCGTTCCCAGTTGAAGGGCGTCGGCGAGTTGTGCGAGAGGCTCTCGCGCCCGGTGCCCCGGACCCAGCCGCTGACGATGCGGCCGCGGGAGATAACGTCCATGACCGCGAGCTCTTCGGCGAGAAAGAGCGGGTCGCTGCGCACGCCGATGAGGTTGCCAAGCAGCACGATCTTCGCGCGCTTTGTGATCCGGGCGAGGATCGCGGCCTCGATGTTGACCACGCTGCCCATCGTAAAGGGCGTCGAATGGTGCTCGTTCATCATGAAGCCATCGAAGCCCATCTCTTCGGCGTAGAGCTTCTCATCGAAGTAACGGTTGTAGAGGTCGGAGGCGATCTCCGGGTCGTAGGTGCCGTTGCTGAGGACGAGGTCGGTCAGCTCCTCCTTCTTCGCGTCGCCGAAATACGGTGCGGAAGGGTCCTGGTAAGGGCGTTCGGTGAAGTATCCGATGAACATCGTTATGCCTCGCGCGCCGCGGAGTGGGCCTCGCGGACGATGCGGGCGAGTTCGTCCGGCCGTTCGAGATCGAGGAAGTGGCCGGCGCCATCGAGCAGGCGGACGCGGCAGTCTGGAAGGAGCGCCGCCCACCGGCTGGCGCAGGCGGGCGGGATAACGCGATTGGCGGTACCCCAGACGACCGTCGCCGGCGCCTGCATCTCCCGCAGGATCTCGGGCAACTCGTAGGAGTACATGTACGGCTTCCAGGTGACTCGAGCGATGGCCTCACGGTGGGCATCGAGCCTGTCGCGATGCTCCTTGAACGCGTCGCGGGGATAAAACCGGTCGGCGGTTTCGTCCTCCGCGAAACCGGCACGGGCGTATTCGTAAGGGTCCATCATGATCTGATCGAGGATGTCTTCAGCGTCCGGCTTGAGGCCGGCGGGCGAAGCGAGGATGAGCGCATCAAGCGGGCCGGGCGCGTACGACGCCATTTCGGCGGCTACCCAGCCACCGAAGCCGAGGCCGGCAAGCGTGTAGTGCTCGAGTCCCAGGCGGCGCGTAAAGGCGAGCAGCAGTGCGGCGAGGTCGCGCGGGTGTCGAGCCCATTCAGCCCGGGTGGAGAGGCCGAACCCGGGTATATCCGGGGCGATAACGCGGAAGCCGGAGGCGAGAGCATCGTGGAACGGTGTCCAGCCGGACGGTCCGATGTCGTGGTGCAGCACCAGAAGCGTCGGCCCGGCGCCAGCTTGGAGGTAGCGGAGCGAACCGCCCGCAACCTCGATCGCCGATTCCTGTGGTTCGAAACCCAAATCGAGTCTCCCGCGGCGGAACCCCGCTAAGGGTCACTCTACGCCAGCGGCGGACAAGGCGGGAATTGCGGCAAACTGAATCAGGCGGCGCCGAGCGCACGCGCGCCAAAAGACGGCCCGCCCCCGCTAGCGCCACGGGTGCGGGCGCTGAGCAGGTCGCGCTGGGCACGCCGGAGGAAGTCCCGCACTTCGAGTTCGCCCTGGTAGCCCGTGAGGGAAACCACTGGCCGCACCGAGGTCGCACGTTCCAGGGGGATAACCGAGGCGAGGGCGGCGAAGATGGCGTCAGCCTTGTCGGCGGCGCTGCGGTCGCGGTCCTCGATGACGACGGCGGCGAACACGGAGCCTTCCAGATGGGCCACGAAGTCGCCTTCGGCGGCGGCGTGGCGAAGGGCCTTGCCAACCGTCGGCAGCGCGAGCAGTTCTTCCTTCCTATCGAGGCCGTTGAGGTCGGTGAGGATAAGGGCGAAGCCTTTGCCGTTGCGCACCGACCGCATCATCTGGCGGCGCAGTTCGAAAACGAAGTGGCGGCTATTGGGAAGGCCGGTCGTGTCATCTTCGTAGATCCGCCCACGGATGCGATCGAGGGCCTGGTGCACGTGCCGGCCGCGTTCCGACTCTTCGTACCAGAACTGCAAGTGGACGCCGATGAACAGGAGCGTGGAGAGTACGAGGATGAGCCAGGCGCCCCCCTGCCCGTCGATCAGGATGGAAGCGGCTTCCGCGATCGTGAGTATCACCCAGAGCGCGAAGGTAGCGGGCCGCATGGCCCGCACGTAGGGCGACGCCGTGACCGAGCCGAGGGCGTTCGATTCGACGCCGCCGACCAGGAATGCGTTAGGGGTAGGTGGCCTGTTCACGGGCACGCTCCCGAGAGTTCTCACTTAGAACTTCGGGCGGTGCACCGGGGAAAACAGCGAATCCCTGTAAATCGCGCGTAAATCCTGGGCAAACCGAAAGTGGACGGGCGGTTACCGGCGCCAAACCGGCACGGACTCGAGGTAGTCAATAATCGCTTCGGCGGCCCGCCGCCCATCGGCAAGAGCGGTGACCACGAGGTCCGCGCCGTTCACGTTATCGCCCCCGGCATAGACACCGGGACGCGAGGTGCGGCCCTGCTGGTCGATCTTGAGGAGCGACTTACGGTCCGCCGCGAGGCCCTGGGTGGTCTGGGGGACGAGCGGGTCGGCGCCGTAGCCGATAGCGATGGCGACGGTGTCCGCCGGGACGATGTACTCGCTGCCCTTCACCGGCTTGGGCGACCGGCGGCCGGAGGAGTCGGGTTCGCCGAGTTCCATCTTCTGGAGTTCGACAGCGACCACCTTCCCAGTCTCGTCGCCGATGATCCGCGTGGGGAGGGTAAGCATGACGAACTCGACGCCCTCTTCGCGCGCGTTCTTGCGCTCTTCGCCGCGGCCGAGCATTTCGTTTTCCGTGCGGCGGTAGACGCACATCACGCGCTCAGCGCCCAGGCGCATGGCCGTGCGGACGCAGTCCATGCCGGTATCGCCGCCGCCGATGACGACGACGTTGTGCGGCGCAGGGAGCGGCTCCTGGAGGTGCGTGGGGAGCTGATCCGGCGTGAGGTTGGCGCGCACGAGGAAGTCCGTAGCCTTGTGTACGCCCTTCAGCTCTTCGCCCTCTATCTCCATGACGTTGCCAACGCCCGCGCCAGTGCCGAGGAACACCGCGTCGAATTCCCCGTCCAGCATGTCGTCGATCGTGATATCGCGGCCAACGTAGGTGTTGCAGCGAAACTTCACGCCCAGCTTTTCGAGGTACTCGATGTACTGGTCGACGATGGATTTTCGCATCTTGAAGTTCGGGATGCCGTAAACGAGCACGCCGCCCGGCTCGGGCCAGTATTCGAAGACGGTGCAGGCGTAGCCCTTGAGGGCGACGAGTTCGGCGACAGCGAGACCCGCTGGGCCCGCGCCGATGACCGCCACACCCTTACCGGTGGGCTCCGGCATGTAACGCGGGAGGGGGTAGCCATCGAGTTCGGCGCGCTGCTGGTCGGT
>JANXYE010000111.1 GCA_025350285.1 Chloroflexota bacterium | reverse complement strand
GTCCAGCCATTATCGCCGGGCCGCCGGAAGATACCCTCCGCTTCGCCGCTGAGGTCGATACCGGTGGGCTTGCCAAAGCCGAAGGCATCGACGTACTTCATGAAGCGGTCTTTGCCCAACTTCTGCTCCATGAAGATGGCGCCGGTGTTGATGCTGTTCTGGAGGACGCCGGTCATCGTCTGGTTTCCGTAGACGCTGTTGTCCCAGTTTTTGATCTCGGTGTCGTAGATCTTCACGACGCCGGTGTCGGTGTAGCTGGTGTTTTCGGTGACCACTCCGGCGTCGATGGCCGCCGCCGCGGTGACGATCTTCATGACGCTGCCGGGCTCGTAGAGGTCCGTGACGGCGGTGTTCTTGAGGAGCGCGCCCTGGCCGGGGTCGGACAAGTTGAGCGAGCTGTACTTCAGCCTGGGACTCGTCGCCAGCGCATAAATCTCGCCGGTGTCGGGGTCCATCATAATGATATCGCCGCCCACGGCGTGATGTTCTTTGATTGCCGCATCAAGCCGTTGTTCGGCCATCCGCTGGAGGTAGCGGTCGATGGTGAGGATGACGTCTTTGCCGGCCGTCGGCTTACGCACGATGTACTGGCCGAAAGGGATAACGCCGCCGATTGTGTCGCGCTCGTAGATGATCTTGCCGGGCGTGCCCTGGAGTTCGCGGTTGAGGGTCGCTTCGAGGCCGGCGAGGCCAGCGTTATCTTCGCCGATGAGACCCACGAGCGATGCGCCGATATCCCCTTCGGGGTTTGTGCGCACGAGGTTCGGGAGGGCGACGAGGCCGGGCACGGATTTGGCGATCAGGGCCGAGCCGGTCTCGTAGGGGACATCCTTTTTGATGATGATGTCCCCAAACTTGTTCAGGAGGACCATCGCCTGGATCTTCGCCGGGTCCATCTTCAGGGCCTTGCCGATTTCGGCGGCGCCGGCCTGGGCCTTCGCCGGGTTCTGCCAGATCTGGGCGCTGACGTAGATGTCCCATGTGTCGAGGCTGGCGGCGAGCACGTTGCCGTTGCGATCGAGGATTGAGCCGCGCAGGCCGAAGGTGTCCTCATCGACGCGGAGTTCGTTCTCGGCCTTCTGGGCGTAAAGCTGGTGGTCGATGATCTGGACGAAAACGAGGCGTGTGAGGATGGCCATGGAAGCCAGGCCGAAAGCGACGGCGGGCAACCACACGCGCCGGTTGCCGCGTGCTCGGGGCTGAGCCATACCGAGCGCCTTTCGCCGGCCCGCTTGCACGGCCGGTCGCTTTGTTATCCCCAGGAGACGCCCGCGGGAGAAGCGGCCGCCGCCAGGCTACGGACGGTGCCCGCTAAGGCGCCGGCGCCGGGAGATACTTCGACGGGATCTTGGCTGGCGCTGGCCCCGGCACATCGACCGTGATGTAGATCGGGTCGTCGCCCGGGCCAAGCCCGATGGCCGCCGCGCGCTGTTCGATGCGGGCGAGGGAGGTGAGGTTCGCGACATCGCTTTCGAGGATCTTGATGTCGCTCTGGAGTTGCACCTGCTCCTGCTGAAGCTGCTGCATATCGAACGAGCGGCTGGTTGCCGTGCTGTGCTGGAGGACCGGCGAAAGCGCCCCCGCCGCGAAGACGAGCAGGCCCGCGACGATCCACCAGTTGACTGGCCCGAAGAAGGGGACGGGGAGGCCCCGTGCGCCGCCACGGACATTGATTGCGGCCATGGCTGCCTCCTACTGGTGGCTCGTCCGGAGGCTCCTCCGGGTAGTCGTGTTTGGCGATTCAGGCGATGCGCTCGGCCGCCCGCAAGACCGCGCTTCGGGAGCGGGGGTTGCGGGCTACCTCCGCCGCGGTAGGGCGGATCGCCTTTCGGGTGAGATCGCGGAAGGTGGCGGTATGTCCACAGCGGCAGACAGGCAGGCCGGGCGGGCAGATACAGGCGGCGGCTTCGCGCCGGAGGTAGCGCTTGACAATCCGGTCTTCCAGCGAATGGAAGCTGATGACGGCGAGGCGCCCAGCGCGAGTAGTGGATGTTCCAGGGTCGAGAAGGCCGCGGGCTTGCGGAAGAACTTCGCTGAGGCTGTCGAGTTCGCCATTCGCGAAGATCCGAAGCGCAAGAAAGACCTTGGTGGCGGGGTGGATTTGGGTTCGGCCCCTTGCGCTTCCCACAGCCTTCTCGACTGTACTGGCCAGATCAAACGTCGTGTGCAATGGGCGATCACGCACGATCGCCTTCGCAATCCGGCGGGATTGCCGTTCTTCGCCCAAATCGAAGAACAGGTCCGCCAGCGGCGTTTCGTCCCAGGTGTTGACGATCTCCCCGGCTGTCAGCCCCCCAGCGTCGCGGTCCATACGCATATCGATTGGTCCGTTCAGCCCGAAGGCGAACCCCCGTTCGGCGTTTTGGAGCTGCATTGATGAGATGCCGGCATCGATAAGGATGCCATCCACACCTGTAAATCCTTCCCTGAGGGCCATTGCGGCGAGTTCACGGAAGTTCCCGCGGCAGAAGCTGATCCGTCTCCCAAAACGGAGCAACCTCTGGCGCGCGAACTCAAGTGCCTCGCCATCCTGGTCGATGCAGAGAAGCCTGCCTCCTTCACCGACCGCTTCGGCCAGCGCCTCGCTGTGTCCACCGAGGCCGACGGTACAGTCGATCGCCTTGTCGCCGGCCTTGAGGTCGAGCAGCTGGAGCGTCTCTTGCAGGAGGACCGGAATGTGCGTGAACGGACTCGTCATAACAGAGAGCTTACGATTCTCCGCCAGGAGTCGCCCGCTGGGCGTTGAAGGCCGCATGCCGCAGGGCTCTGCGTGCCGCTTGGAGTGCGTCCCATTTTGTTTGGTCCCAGATTTCGAGGCGGCGGCCGGCGCCGACCACCAGGACATTCCGGGAGAGGCCAACCAGGGCCGAAAGGCCGCGGTCGATGACCACCCGTCCTTGTCCATCGAGCTGGACGGGGTAGGTGTTCGAATAGAAGTCGCGCCGGATGTCATTCCCGTCGTCCGATTCTTCGGGGAATCGTTCGACGAACTCCGACGCCTGCGCGAAAGACTCGGGCGTGTGGAGCACGAGGAAGTCGCCTGTGCCCGGGGTGAGGTAGCCCCCATCCCGAAAAGAGACGCGGAACGGGGGTGGGACTGGAACGCGGTTCCGGTCGTCCACCTGGTAGGGGAATTGGCCAGTGAAGGGCGTGGGCTGGGGTGCCATGCGTTCCTCACGGGGCCACCTCTCACGAGTCGGAGGCTGCGCGAGGGATCACTCCCCCGATTCCCCCACTTTCCCCCCACGAACCCTACAGAGGGCCGCGAAAGGTGTCAAGACCCTATCTGAGCTTTACGAAACAGCCTCCCGGTTCGCGAACCGCTGTGGATCCCAGAGTTCGAAGGTGGCGTCCCCGGCGCCCACGAGGGTGACCGCCTGGCCCGGCGTGAGGCCGCCGCGGAGCTTGGGCGGGACGACGACGCGGCCCTGTTTGTCCGCCATCGCGTGCTCGATCTCGGCGTAGTACTTCCGCCGCCGCTCCCGCTCTTCGGCGTCCGCCCGCGAAAGGGCATCGACCTCTTTCCGCGCCTCATCGAACCCTTCGCGGGAAAAGACGGTGAGGCACGCATCCGGCCCGGCCGTGAAAAGCGCTTTCGGGCCGATGGTCAGTCTCCAGTCGGATGGGATTTGGAGCCGGAACTTGTCGTCCAGCCGGGCCGCGCGGGTGCCGTACAGCGGTTCCACAGGGCCATCCTCGCCGGCGCGAATCGCTTTCGGCCCCCCCAAGGGCCTTTTGCGGGCGCTGGACAGGGAGGATACCCCACTTTACCCCAAAATGCACCACCACAGATTCGCGAGGGTGGCCGTCAGATCTCGCCCAAACTGGAGCCTGGCACGGGCGAGAACGAACCGCTCGTTCGATGAGTGGGGCATCGGCCTGGCGCCGGCCGCCTGGTTTCGGGCTCCCCAAAGACCGCTCCGTATCCGTCGCGGCCAGGATTGCCGAGGGCGTGCCTCTTGATTCGCGCCATGCTTGAGCCTCTGGCGAAAACCGACGGCCGCCTGGCGGCGGGCTCCCCAAAGACCGCTGCGTATCCGTCGCGGCGAGGGTTGCCGAGGGCGTGCCTCTTGATTCGCGCGATGCTTGAGCCACTGCCAAAAACCGACGGCCGCCTGGATTCGGGCTCCCCAAAAGACCGCCCCGTATCCGTCGCGGCCAGGGTTGGCGAGTGCGGCCACAGATTCGCGACCGATGCCCGCCAGCGCGGAG